>DASXUF010000001.1 GCA_036504975.1 Candidatus Binatia bacterium
CCCCTTTGTCAAAGGGGGATGAAAGGGGGATTTCTGAATTTCTTTGCGCCCTTGGCTCAGCCACGAGGATGGCTGATCAGCCTTAGGCTGAGTCTTCGCTGGCGCGATAAACTTTGTTGATGTCATTCTCAATTCTCCAGCTCCCAGTACGCGACCGCCATGCCCATGATGGCGCGGTAAAACGGCTCGTAGGCCAACACCTTCGCCGGCGTCTTCCCTACCGCGCCCAACAGCGTGATCCACGATCGCATCTCGATGTCGCCGTGATCGAGGAGATCGCACGTCGAAAGGCCGGAGAGTTTTTCGCCTTCGCCGCGCGCCATCAATTCCAGCGCCTGGCGGTCGAACTCTTCGCTGATCGAGCCATAGGTATGGTTTCCCTGATAGTGGGGCCAGGGGTAGCCGCCGGTAAAATGGGAAAGCCCGCCGGAAGCGTAGAGCGCGACCCTCTCGGCGCCGCCGCGCCGGTCGATGATTTCCCGGATAGCTTGTCCGATGCGGTAGCAGCGCCCCGGGCTGATCGCCGGCATGTGAATCGCGTTGACGAAGAGAAGGACGACGGGGACGTCGGCCTCGGGCGCGATGGTTTTGAGAATCGGCGCGTGGGCGTGGGAGAGAAGCTCCGAGTTGGGAAAAGACTCGCTGAACGAGACATCGAACTCGCGCTCGACCAGGCCGTCCAAGAGATTCCGCGCCAGGCCGGCATGGCTCCGATAGCGGTTCCCGCCGCTTTGGCCCCGCTCGGTCGCCAAAAATTCTTCACCGACGTAGAGCGCGATCTGAGGCAGGTTGTCCTCCTTGAAGTTTTCGCTCTGGTCGTCGCCGACGAGAATCAGGGCGTCGAGTTTTTTTTCCTTGAGCTTTTGCCGCAAAAAATCGAGCCCCGACTTGACGTGCTGGTACCGCGGCCGGTTCTCCTCCAGGCTTTCTTCGGCAACCTTCGGATGTACCGGAGGCTCCACGCCGTAGCGCCGCTTGTAGCCGCCGCGATTGCGCTCGCGGTGCTGGTCCCACTTCTCCGGGTCAAGCAACGTAAACGCGTGCGAAGAAGCCATTGCGGCTACGAGCTTAGCCATCGTCTTCCTGTTCCGTCAGATATATTTTCCCTCTCCCGCTTGCGGGAGAGGGCCAGGGTGAGGGTCAAATCCGCGCTGCACCACCTTCACCTTTCATCCTCTCCCTCCATAAGGAGGGCGAGGATAAGACTGAAAGCAAAGATTCTCGCATTAAAGTTAGCCTAAGGCACAGAATTTTGCTCGCGCCCCTCGGCCTGAAAGTGAAAGCCGCCGCCCGGTCGGAGAGCCCGCGCGTCCGACACAGGCGTTGGGATTAACCACCACCCTATCGCGCGGCTAGGAGAGCGGACGGCGGCTTGCACGCACTCCTCACTCCCACGCCGGCACCTGATGCGACATCATGATCTCTTTCCGCTCCGCCGCCGATTGTAGAATTCCCAGGCAGACCTCGAGCGTCGCCTCGCCCCATCGTCCGTCGTGATAAACCGGACGCCCTTTCACAACCGCATCGTAAAGCTCCATGACTTCCGCTTGGCGGCCGACGAGCGTCTTTTCGATCGGCGCTTCTTCCTTCCCTTCATCGCCGTAAATGATGATCCCATCCGGCGACTGGCGCATGTCCCCTTTCTCGCAACTCACGAGCGTGAGGCCAAAAAATTTCTGGTGCTTTCTCTCGTGCTGATTTTCTTCCAGTCCCGGCCAACCGTGGCTTACCGAGCCTTCTTTTATGCCGCGCTCGCCGTAGCGCATTTTCTCTTTGAAGGCTTCGAGCTCTTTTTCGCGGTCGGGTCCCCGGATCTTGTTGAAGCTTTTCCGCGCGTGCGCGTTGGTTTCCGGGTGGCGAAGATACCCGCCTTCGCCCACCCATTCGTAAAGCTCCGCCGTGTCGAAAAAGCCGTAGCCGCTGTAGATGACGGTCGCCGGAACGCCGTTCTCGAACTCGAGGTAGCAGACGTGCGCTCCCTCGGCGCGCGTCGCGTCCCAACGGCCGGTCATCGCTCTCACGCTCCGCACTTTGCCGCCGCCGAGCAGTCTCACGATGTCGATCTGGTGCGGCCCCTGATTGAGCACGACTCCATGGCTCGCGTTCAAGTCCTTATCGGTGTAGGGCCGCACCATGAAATCGTTATAGTTCCACGTCTGGATCATACAGAGCCGCCCGAGTCTCCCGCTTTGGATAATCTCGCGCATTTTTCGGATCGCCGGATCGAAGCTGTGCGTGTGACCGCAGAGAAGCTTGATGCCGTATTTCTCCGCCGCGGCGTTCATCGCTTCGCACTCATCGATCGAGAGCGCCATCGGTTTTTCCACGATCACGTGCTTGCGGTTTTCAGCGGCGGCAATCGTGTGGCGCGCGTGCATCTCGTGGGGGGTTGCGATGTAAACCGCGTCGACGTTGGGGTTTTGGACCAACTCTTCCAGAGTTTCGTAAACCTCGCCGCCGAATTCTTCGTGGAATTTTTCCCGGGCGCTCTTGCGCTCGTCGGCCGCCGCGGTGACTTTGATATACGGAAGCTGCACGATCTCGGGCAAGACGCGCGTGGCCGCCTCGCCGAGCCCGGCAAATCCTATCCGTAAGATCTCCGGCATACGTTGCTATCTCTCTAGCGATTCGCAAAGAGGAGAGTTTCCAGCTTCCGCGTTTTTTCCTTCATGTACTCTTTCCACGGCTGTGAGGCCGGGACCACGTCGTCGCCCGCGTCTATGAGGAAGCGGTTTCGCTTGGGGTCCCGCACCACGTTGGCCGGCTCTTTCCCCTCCTGCAGGTCGCGGATCGCTTTGAAAAGAAACTTCCGCGCCACAATCACCGCCACGTCCATGGAGGCCAAGTGCTCCCGGCCCCGGTCCTGCACCGCGCCCATTCCCTCCGTGACGCAGAGATCCTGCACCTGGAAATTCATGCCGATGCCGCTGTAGCTCTCCTTTCTCATCGATTCTCGATCTTGCCGGTAGCGATTCCCTTTGTGACGGGTAGGCCGGTAGTCCCGCATCATATCCGCGCGCCGTCTCCTCGTCCCTTCCTTGTCCATCGGGCCCTGCCGGCTGAATATGAAGGTATATTTCCAGTGATGCTCGTCGTCGATCGGGACATGCCAGTTCACCGAGTAGGCGCCCTCAATCCCATATTGCTCGCCGAAGAACGCGGTAAAGCTCGGCAAGACGAACTCCGTCATGTAGAGCTTGTAGTGGTCGGGGTCGTCTTTGAGCCGCCGGAGCTTGTAGCTTCTCACGCCGTATTCCGTCAGCTCGGCCTCGTAGCTCTCCATTTCGGGAGCCGAGCCCCTGCGGTTCAAATCCTCACCAGGCACGATGTCAGCGTCTCGGTTATGAGGGTTGTAATGCAGGAACGAGAGGTGGGCGAGATCGATGTTGCCTTCGTTGGCTTGGAGATAATTGCACTCGTGGAAAAGCTTGATGCCGAAGGCCTGCTCGTCCGGAACGGCGAGGAATTCGTAATTCGGAAACAGCGGCGGCTCTCCGGGACCCATGTAAGTGAAAACGATCCCCGCCTTTTCGACGCACGGATAAGCCGGATGGCGAATCGAATCTTTATTGGCTCCGCCTCCGGGCTCGCCCGGCTGGTCGAGGCAGCGGCCATGAATGTCGTAAAGCCAGCCGTGGTAGATACAGCGCAGGCCGCCGTCCTCCACCCTGCCGTAGCTCAAATCTGCGCATCGGTGCGAGCAGTGAAGGCCCAAAAGACCGAGCCTTCCCCGATCGTCTCTAAAAAGAACCAACTCCTCTCCGAGCAGCATCAACGGCACCGGTGCGCCGCCCGGCGGAATTTCCTCGGCAAGCGCCGCTGGAATCCAGTAGCGCCGCATCAGCTCGCCGCACGGCGTTCCAGGGCCGGTCTGAGTTAAAAGATTGTTTTCTTCTTTGGTCATGATTTACAGTCCTGCGGCAAAATCAGTCGTAACTTCACCTCAACTCTTCCCTCTCCCCCACGTTTTTTGTGGGGGAGAGGGTAAGGGTGAGGGGCTCTGAGCTTAGGACCCTCACCCCTGCCCTCTCCCACAAGCGGGCGAGGGAGCAAAATGACATACCAGAAACACATCCACGGAGGTCACTCCCGCATGTCCGACTTGATGCCGTTGGCGGCCAGCGCCGTCTCGAACATCCGCTTTATCTCGGGATCTTCCCTGTCGTACTCGATCTGCGTGCCGCCCTCGTCCACCGGCGTGAAAACCCCCTCGCGTGTGGCCGCCTTGCGCACGCCGAACGGATAGATCCGGCTGCCGTTGCGAAAAGCAAGCTGGAGCGCCGCCTCCTTGCCGGTGTTGAAGTGCTGATGGAACCATCCGGTCGGCGGGCTGAAAACGCTGCCGACTTTCCATTCGACCTTGACGACCCGCTCCCCTTTTCCTTGCGCGAACGGCTGCGTCCCCAGCTCGTTCGGCCACATGAGGGTATAGCCCTCGGAGCGGAGGATCAACAGCACGGCGCCGCCGCCGTGGTGGTGCGCCTTGGCGTAGCGTCCCACCGGCCAGTCCGCGAGATGCGTGATCAGGCTGTTCCCCGCCGGCTCGACCTGAACGATATTGTAGCCGCTGCCGTGGCCCGTTCCCTGCCCCTCGTTCGGCCGGTCGCCGCTGTTTCTTTTGCGCAGGCGATCCAAAGCCGCCGGCGCGTCGTGCACGACGTTGACCTCCCAAAGTCCTTTTTCCACCGCGGCGTCTTTCGAAAAATAGTCCGGCTCTCCGGCGTAGCGGTCGGTAAACTGAAAATCGCAGCTGCGGACGAATTTCTCGTTGTGGAAGAGATCGAAGACGAGCGGCGCCGTGGTCACGGAGAGAAAAAAAACCGGCTCGCTGCCGGTGTTGACGAACTTGTGCGGCGCGTTGAGCGGAATCGCGAAGAGACTGCCCTTCTGCCAATCGAAGGAGTTGCCCCCCTCGCCGGGCCCGAAGAGCTGGGTCTTCCCTTTGCCTTTGATAACGTAAACGACTTTCTCATAGAGGTGCTTTTCCGTTTTGGTCTCTCCTCCGGGAGCGATCTCGGCCGCATACATTCCGGTGATTCCTTCCATCCCCTTCAACTGAACAAAAGCGGCCCGGCTCCCCAGGTTCTCCCACTGATTCAGCGGCTGTTGTTGCAGATCGGTCACCCCGTAGCCCGGAATGACGGGGATGCCCTGCTCCTCCATCCATTTCTCATAAGGCGTCGGCCGTGAACCGCGCGTCATGCTATTGTCCGCCATTATTTGCCTCGTTTCTTTTTTGACATGCTTTTTACTTTTTACTTGCCCCCAGCGCCTCTTCGATGACGGCGATGATCGGCTTCATCTCGAGCTTTCCCTGGACGTCGAGATCCATATATTTGACGCCGTCCATTCGTTTATTCTCGGCCGGCACCTGATCCTTGGGAATATCGATTCTGAGCGAGTCCGGCGCCTCGTCCGTCGACTTGGACAGGGCGCGCTGCAAGGTGAGCTGTCCCTCGCGGGAGAGAAACCAGTTGATGAAAACCTTTGCCGCGTTGGGATGGGGCGCGTTGTTGACGAGACCCATCGTGCCGTACTGCGAGACGAGTCCTGCCCCTTCTTTCATGGCGGCAAAACTATCGACGGGGAGACCCTGGTGCTTGGCTTTGGGAATATCGGAGCAGAAAAAGCAGATGGCGAACTTGCCGGCGGCCAGCCAGTCCGGCCCCTGGCGGAAGTCGCGAAACAGAGTGATGTCCATCTCGCCGAAAAGCCGCCGGATGAATTGCGGGCCCAGCTCCGGGTTGTGGTAGAAAAAGCGCAGCGCGCCGTTTCCCGGCCCCGGCACCCGTGCGTCGCGGGCCTCGATCTTCCCTTTCCACTTGGGAGTAAGAAAGTCCCAGAAGGAGGTGAACTCCTTTGGGTTCACCTGCTGGCTGTTATAGTGGGCGGCGCCGGTTTGAGGCACTCCGGTGAACCTGAAAACGTATTGACCTTCGGGATCGAGATAGCTGTGTTTGCCACGCCACCACTTGGACTCATCGACCACCTCGGGAAGAACGAGGGCGGGCTTGATCGGATCGAATACTTTGGCCGCGTGCAGGGTATTGTAGTTCGAGTTGAAGCCCTCGATGCACACGTCGGCGAGATACTTTTCCGCCCGCCGCTCGGCCAGGATGCGCTTGGCGATGTCGCCGCCGCCGCGCAGCGAAACGCCGACGAGCTTGATCTCGGGAAAGCGCTTCTGAAAAACCCCTTCGTCGAGCACGGCCCCCCAGCCACCGATGTAAACGTTGACCTGCCCTTCCTTCTTGGCCGCCGCCAGTATTTTTTCCCACTCCTGCGCGAAGGCGGGCCGCGCAAAGGCACAAGTAAAAAGTAAAAAGAGAAAAAATACGCCTCTCTTCATTTTTTACCTCCCACCAGCGCTTCTTCGAAGAGCTTCAGAATCGGCGTCCGGTCGAGCCACTCCTGGCGGCTGTCGAGGTCCATATAGTTGGCCGTGTCCAGGCGGCGGTCTTTGGGCATCACGTCGTCTTTGGGAATATCGATGCGCAGTGAATCCGGCGCGCCTTCACCGCTCTTTGCCAGCGCCTTCTGCAGCGCGCTCTGGCCTTCGCGCGAGAGGAACCAGTTGATAAAGACCTTCGCCGCATTGGGATGCGGCGCCTTGTTGACGAACCCGAGCGTGCCGTATTGCGACACGAGGCCCATTCCCTCTTTCATCGGGCCGAACTCGTCCACCGGAAGCCCCTGGCTCTTGGCTATGTCCACGTCGCCGCCGCAGCCGAAGCAGATAGCATACCTGCCGCTCGCGAGCCAGTCGGTTCCCTGGCGCAGGTCGCGAAAGATCGCGACCTGCATCTCGCTGTAGAGACGCCGGATAAAGTTCGGGCCGATTTCGGGATGATAGTAAAGGAAGCGCATCGCGCCGTTGCCCGGACCGGGATCGCGGAAATCCCGCGATTCGATCTTGCCCTTCCATTTCGGACTCAGAAAATCCCACACCGATTTGAACTCGGCCGGATTGACCGAAGGGACGTGGTAGTACGCGGAGCCGGTCTGGGGGATGGCCGCGTAGCGAAAAACATACTGCGCTTCCGAATCCGCATAGCGATGCTTGCCGCGCCACCACTTCGACTCGTCCACGACTTCCGGCAAGACGAGCAGCGGCTTCAGCGGATCTAAAACTTTCGTAGCGTGAAACATGGTGAGGACCGGATTGATGCCGTCGCTCACGACATCGGCCAGAAACCTGCCCGCTCTCCGCTCGCTCATCACGCGCTGCGCGATCTGGGCGCCCTTCCCCGTGACGGCGACGACCTTGATCTCGGGAAAGGCTTTCTGGAACTGGCCCGATTCTATGACTCCGCCCCAGCCGCTGATGTAGACATGGACCTCGCCCTCTTTCTTGGCCGCTTCAACGGTCTTCTCCCAGTCTTGCTGCCAGGAAGGCTTCGTCTGTGCGAGAACCGGGAAGGTCAAGGCGAAAATAAAAAGTAAAAAAACGAGAAGAAAATAGGCAAGAGGCACTGCTGCTCCGGAAGCGAGTCCTTCGGGCGCAAGACTCCGGGTCGCGGCCGATAGGCCTGTGCCATGAGTCGAACTTTTCTTATCGGACGTCCGCGACCCTCCGCCTCGCGCCCTCGGCCTCGCAAGAGAAAGCCGCTGCCCGGTCGGAGAGCCCGCGCGTCCGAGTCGAATGTTGGGATTAACCACCGCCCTATCGCGCGGGCTCGGAGAGCGGGTGGCGGCTTTCACCGTCAACGGTAATCCTAATTCCGCATGGGATTTCTGATCCATTTTGCTTTAACTTATTTCTTCTTAACCTCTTTTCAACATGTCCTCGCGGACTTTTTCCTGGAGCTTGGCCATCTCCTCTCCGACTTTCAGATACTCTCCCTCAGCGATCAAGTCCGCGTAGCGCTGGAGCTTCTCGTCCCAATGGCCCAGGGTATAGCCGTACCACGGCTGCTTGAGGTTCGGCGCGGGCAGATCGCCGTGCTCGCTCCAGATCGCCAGCGCCCGCTCCATATATTCTCTCTTGGGCAACGCGACCGGCGGATAGGGCCACTTGCGCGTCGCGTCGATCAGGACGCGCGAATAGCCGTGCGCCCGCGCCGATTCCATTTTTCCCTTCCCGGAACCCGTCGGAGCCGCCGAAGGGTCCAGGCCCCCGCTGCGTCCCGGAATGATCGATATATCCTCCTCCGGCCGCATGCTGAAGCTCAGAGCCCAGATGAGCAGCTCCGGATCGCGCACGTCGATATCGGAGTCGACCGCGACGAAGAATTTTCCGCCGGTATGCACTCCCGCGGCGGCTTGCAGGATTTGCCAGACGTTCTCCGGCGTGCCCTTATGAACGCGCAGGATACAGAAGTTGTTGCCGCCGCCCGTTTGGGGACAATAGACCTCGTCGACCGGAAAGCGGCAGCCGTAGCGCAGATGCTCGTACATCATCGCGCTCTGGCAGAAGCCCCAGACCGCGTTGGTATCGCTCGGCGGGAAGCCCACGAGGACCGGCGTGAACATCGCATCTTTTCGGTGCGTCACGGCGGTCACCTGCATCACCGGCCGCACGTTGTAGTCCACGTTGATGTAGCCGGGATATTCGCCGAACGGGAGCCGCGGCTCGACCGTTTCGGTCGAAATGATTCCTTCGATGACGCACTCGGCGTGGGCCGGCACCTCCAGTGGTATGGTTTTGCAGCGGACCAAATCCACCGGCGCTCCCGCGATCCCGCCGGCCACCGCCAGCTCATCCACGCCGTACGGGATGTCAGCCGATCCGGCCAGCATGATCTCCGGCGCGCCGCCGATCACGATCGCGACCGGCAACCCTTCGCCGCGCCGTCGCGCGGTCCGCCAGTGATAAAAGACGGCGTCGTGCGTGGTGCTGATCGCGGCCACCATGCGATCCCGCGCGCGCGCGAATCCGTTGTACGTTCCCACGTTGCGGACTCCGGTCTCGGGATCTTTGGTGATCATCGGCAGTCCGGTGCGCAGCACGCCGCTGAAGCCCGGCTCCTCGACGGGTATGGGAAGCTCGTCGAGGCCGAGGCTCTTCATTTCGTCGCCCGTGTGAACCTCGTCATGAACCGGACCGTCGTTGACGAGCAGGGGCGGCAGCGGATGGGCCATGCCTTGATGCCATTTTTCCAGAGTCTCGGAGGGTTTTTCGCAGCCTATTCCAAGGGCGAGGATTTCCTCCGAAGCGCCGTAGATGCCCGCCACAACCGACATCTCGTACTTTTTTCCTTTGGCGCCGACGACGTTTTCGAATAGCAGAACCTTTCGCTCGGAATCCTCCAGGCCCCTCTGCTGCACGCGGTAGACCGGCAACAGCTCCGTATCTTTGTTGATGGGCTCCCTGAAGCGATACACTTTGCCTCTCTGCTCCAGTTGCTTCAGCACGCTGCGCAAGTCTCGTTTGTCTGTTCCCTCTGCCATGGCTCGATCCTCTGGACTAGGAATTACTTTCCGTTTTCGCAGGGAAAATTTCAAGGCAAGTTCATGAACATTCTGTCGAGCACGAGTTATGAGGAGAACGCCGGCATCCGGCAGGGGACCCCGGCTTCTTTGAGCGCGCTCGCGAAATCGCGCCGGATGGCGGGATCCTCGTCCTCGTACTCGATCATGTTGCCGCCCTTCTTAAGGCTCATGACCGCGGCGCGCTCGTTGCCGACGCCGCGGAGCCCCATGCGGTATTTGGCGCCGCCGGTGCGAAAAGCGATATGCCGCGCAGGCTCCGATCCCGTGTTGAAGTGCTGATGAAACCAGCCGTCCGGCGGGCTGTAGACCGAGCCCTCTTTCCAGTCGAGCTTGATCACCGCGTCGCCGCGACCGTCTTTGAAAGGCGTCGGGCCGAGGTCCTTCGGCCATAGAAGGACATAGCCTTTCGATTTCAATCCCAAAAGCACGGCGCCCGGCCCGTGGTAATGGGCTTTGTGGTAAATGCCCACGGGCCACTCCGAGATATGTCCGGTGAAAACGTTCTCCGAGATTTCAAATCCCATAATGCTCACGCCTGCTCCCTTGGGGCGCTCGCGCGGGTCGACGAAGGCGGTCCTGAGATCGGCCACGAAGTTGCTGCTCAAGACCGCGTGCTCCCCCGGCGCTCGCTCCACCACCTCCGCGCGTCTGAAGTAATCTTCTTCCCCCAGGTAGCGGTCCTGGAAGACGAAGGCGTCGCCGAAGACGAATTCCGGGCTGTGGAAGAGGTCCATCACGATCGGCGCGTTGGTGACCGCGAAGAATAGCGCCGGCTCGGAGCCGCCGTTGTAAAGGCGGTGCCAGGTGTTGAGCGGCGGAGAGAAAAAGCTTCCCTGAGCCCACTCGAAGATCCGCTTGGGCTTTCCGTCCTGCCATATTTCCGTCGCGCCCGCGCCGCGCAAAATATAAATCAACTCCTCGTAGAGGTGCTTCTCCGGCTCGAGCGACTTCCCCGGCGGAATCTCCATCACGTACATGCCGGTGAAGCCGCTTTCTCTCATGCCGCTGAGAGAAATAAACGCTCCTTTTCCGCCGGCGCGCGCCCACGTCTTGCGCTCGATCTCTTTCACGTCCTCGATCCCGCCCGCGGCCTGGACGATCGGGACCCCTTCTCCCTCCATCCACTCTTCATAGGTGGTTTTGGGAGGAACCTTGCTCATGCTTATGGGACGCCGCATAGTAATTTTGGATTTTAGATTTTAGATACTAATGTCCTGGAATTAAAGTTCGCTTAAGAATTGCAGTATACGACGACGGCTCATTCACGTCTGAAATCCCCCTTGATCCCCCTTTTTTCAAAGGGGGATTTTTTTCTCCGTTACTCCGTTAACCCCTCTTTGGAAAAGAGGGGAAAGGGGAGATTTTTGCCCGAACGATGCAGCAATTATTCCGCAAACTTTAGATACATCACACTAATCGAAAACGGTTCGACCCTCCTCACCGTCCTGAGCCCGCCGAAGGATCGGCAATGGTTCGACTATTCTCACCACTGGTCGAAAATCTAAAACCTGTGGTGAGCGACGTCGAACCATCATTTAATTACCTTGTCCGCCCGGTACAGCATCGACTGCGGGATCGTCAGGCCGATCTGCTTTGCGGTTTTAAGATTGATCACCAGCTCGAACTTCGTCGGCTGCTCGACAGGTAAATCGGCTGGCTTGGCTCCCTTCAGGATTTTGTCCACGTAATAAGCTATGCGCCGGTTGCTGTCCACGACGCTCGCCGCATAGCACATGAGGCCGCCGGCATCTATAGCTTCACTATTGCTGTAGACCGACGGCAACCGGCTCTTTAATGCAAAGCCCGCGATCCGTTTTTGGTTAGCACGTATTAGCGGCCCCCCGGGCACGTAGAGGCCAGCCGGGCGCTCCTTGGTTAGTGCAGCGAATACCCTCTCGAAGCTGTCCGCATCTCGTACCTCCCAAGGCTGAAGAATCAATCCCAGCGCACGCGCCGCCGATGGGAGCACTTCTTTCACCTCGAATACACTGGGGGGAACGGCCGGCTCGTAGAGAACCGCTACACTGGCAAGTTTGGGAACGGCTTCTTTGAGCAGCTCGAGCCGCTTGCCGCCTAGTTCTCTCGAAAGGGTTGTAAGGCCGGTAATGTTGCCGCCGGGACGGGCAAGACTTTCAACAAAGCCTGCCTCGACAGGATCAGCCGCAAGGCCCGACATGACGATGGGAATCGTCTTGGTCGCATTCTTGACCGCTCGGATCGGTGGGACTCCCGATACCACGATGACATCGACCTTGAGACGCACCAGCTCGGTCGCAAGCTCAGGGAGCCGATCAAGCTTCCCCTCCGCATATCGGTACTCGAAGGCGATGCTCTGTCCTTCTATGTAGCCAAGCTCGCGCAGAGCCAACTTAATTGCCTCGGTACGGGCGGACTCACTAGCCGGGTCTTGCGCCGATAGATACCCTATCCGCTGGACCTTCTTCGGCTGCTGCGCCTCGGCGATGGTTCCATAACCCTCTAGCGTCAGCACAATGGCGAATAGCCTAAGCAATATTTTCATAGTTGCCCCGGCAACATTTTGCTTATCAATCGTCGGAGGCAAAAGCCCGCGTTCCAATCTCAAGATATTTGAGCAAAACTTTTTGCCTTTGCTCACTGACAACCGTCGATCCCACTCGGCACGCCTTTCACCACAAGGTTCGAACGGGATACTGGTGAATTAGCTCATCGGAAGTCAGAATCACGAGATGGTGCACGACCGCTTGGCAAACCAACATTCGGTCGAAAGGGTCCTTATGCAATAGCGGAAGCCTGCTCAGATACAGAGCGGCTTCTTCATCGAGCTGCAACGGATCGATGCCATGTTGCTTGCGCTGGAGCGGAACGAAACGTCCCGGAGGTTCCGGCAGAGGCAGCCTGCCCAAAGCATATTTTACAGCGATCTCCCACGCGGAGACTGAACT
>DASXUF010000002.1 GCA_036504975.1 Candidatus Binatia bacterium
TACAAGCACTGGATGAACGGCGCGTTTTACCCACCCTCTTGTCCGCAGAGCGAATGGCTCGATTTTTATGCGCGTCGCTTCGGCACGGTCGAGATCAACAACAGCTTCTATCGCCTGCCGGCGCCGGAAACATTCGCCGCCTGGGCGAAAAAAACGCCGGCCGATTTTATCTTTGCCGTGAAGGTGAGCCGCTTCATCACGCACATCAAGCGGCTGAAGGATCCCAGAGAGAGCGTCCAGCTTTTTCTTAAAAATTCGTCCCGGCTGGGAAAAAAGCTGGGTCCGCTGCTCTTTCAGCTCCCGCCGCAAATGAAGATCGACTTGGATCGTCTGAAAGGATTGATCCGCACGCTCAGCCGCCGCAGGACGATCAAGATCGCCCTCGAATTCCGCCACGAGAGCTGGTTCACGGAGGAAGTCTACGACGCGGTGGACAAAGCCGGCTGGACCGTCTGTCTCGCCGACTGGCTCGACGCCGGACGCGAGATTCCCGTCGTCGGTCCCTTCGCTTACATCCGGCGCCACGGCCGGGCCGCGCGCTACGCTTCATGCTACGGCGACGCGCAGCTCAGAGAGGATGCCGGACTCGCCACGAAACTGACACGAGAGGGAAGGGATGTTTATATTTACTTCAACAACGACGCTGAGGCGTACGCGATTCGAAACTCCAGGACTCTGATCGAAATGATCGACTCTAAGTATCTCGCTTAAGCTCGAAAAACCTGGAAAATTACGGCCGTCTCTTTTGACAACCGCCATCCCGGATGTTATAGAAAAATCCGTTTAACGCGAGTTCTCATCGTCATGGCCTGGTTTGGTCGCAGCCCGCGCTCAGAAGGGGCGTCGTTCAAAGGTCGGCCCAGTCCGACGCCGGGATCTTTTGGATTGAGCGATGGAGTCCCGGCGGATTTGTCCGCGGATTTGGTCGCTTGCCTTTACAAAGGGAGTCGAGTTACCGGGCAGTTGACCTTCCACGGCGCGACCAGAATCGACGGCCACGTGGATGGAGAGATCTTGTGCCACGGCCGGTTGACGATCGGAGAAGGAGCGGAAATTCGGGCCAAAGTCTCCGGCGAGGTGGTCGTGATCTATGGCCACGTCGAAGGCGATGTCACCGCCAAGGAGAAGGTCGAGCTGGGCGCGCCGGCGCGCCTCTTGGGAAACATCGAAGCTCCCCGGCTGGTCGTCGCCGAGGGTGTCGCTTTCGAGGGACGTTGCGCCATGAGCGGCGCCGGGAAAAAGCGCGAGGTTCCGCTTCCGCCGAGTTCGAGCAGTGAGCTCTTTGAGAGCGGCTCTCCGAAGCTCGCGACGAAATTGGAAAAATAGGTTTCGCTGCGCCGCTTGCCTTTGCCCGCATTCTAGGTCCATTCCACCTGTTTGTGGATAGGGGTTCGTTCCTAACGAGCCCGCGCGCTTGGGGAAACGCATTACAAGTGGGTTTGTCCGCCGACTGCTGACTTATGATTGCTCTCGATTCCATAGCCACGGTTCTGATTCAGATCGTCGCCTTTCTGGCGCTTTGGTTTCTATTGGCCAGGTTTCTCTTCAAGCCGTTTATCGCGTTGCTGGAAGAGAGAGAGAAAAGAACCGAGGGGCTCAAGGCCGCCGCCGCGTCGCTCACGGCTGAAGCGGAGCGGCTGCGTGCCGAATACGAGAGCGCTATCGCCAAGGCCAACGAAGAGGGCGCCGCGGTCAAAGAGACGATTCTTCAGGAAACGCGCAGGACGCGCGAACGGCTGCTGGCCGAGTCGCGTACGCAGGCGGCGGAGAAATTGGCCGCAGTGCGCGAAGAAATTCACAAAGAGATCGCCAAGGGCCGCGAGCTGACGCTTCAAGAGGCGGCGGCGATCGCGCGGCTGATGGCGGAAAAGGTCCTGGGAAGGAAGATCGCATGATTGTTTTTGCCGCGCTCTTCTTATCTCTGGTCTGGGCCATGCCCGCCGTCGCGGCCGAGGAGCACGCGGCCTCGGTGACCGAGCTTGTTTTTCCCCTCATCAACTTTCTCATCTTTCTCTACCTCATCAAGCGGTTTGGATTGCCTCTGGTCGGCGACTATTTGAGGTCGCGGCGCGAGGGAATCGCCGCCTCCATCCGCGAGGCGGATGAAGCCAAACAACGCGCCGACGCGCTCGCGCGCGATTACAAAAGTCGCTTGGCTCGCCTCGCCGAGGAGACGCGGGGGATTCGGGAATCGCTCCGCGCGGTCGGCGAAAGGGAAAAGGCCAAGCTTCTGGCCGAGGCCCAGGAGATCGCCGCGAGGATCAAGTCGGACGCCGATCTGCTCGCCGAGCAGGAGGTCAGGCTGGCGCGACAAGGGCTCAGGCGGGAGATCGTCGATGTCGCCCGCGCGGCCGCCGAGAAAATCATCCAGCAGAACTTCAGCGCCGCCGATCAGAAGCGGATGGTAGCGGAATTCTTGACGGAAGTAGGAGCGGCGCGATGATCGGTGGCAGCCTCAGCCGGCGCTATGCCAAAGCCCTGTTCGAGCTGGCCCTCGCTGAGCGGAGGGAAGAAGAGGTCGGGAAGGAAATCGAAAGCTTTGCCGCGGCGTTTCAAGATCCCGCCTTGAACAGCGTCCTCAATAACCCCGCCTTCGCCGCCGGTAGCCGGAGAAAAATCGTCGCCGAGATCGCCCGTCATTTACAGCTCTCGCCGCTCGCCACTCATTTTTTGTCGCTCCTGGTCGAGCGCGACCGGCTGAGTTATTGCCCGGCGATCGTCGAGCGCTACCGCCGTCTTCTCGACGAGAAAAAAGGCCAGGCGGAGGCGCGCGTTATCGCCGCCGGCCCGCTCGGTGACGGCGATCTCAACCGGCTCCGCGCGGCGCTGGAGAAAATTTCCGGCAAGCGGGTGGTCATACAGCAGGAAACCGATTCAAGCTTGATCGGCGGAGTCGTGATTCATCTCGAAGGCAAGATCTACGACGGCAGCGTGCGCACGCAGCTTGAGAACATGAAACAGCGCGTCGAGCGCGGGTACTAGCCCGCTTGTTCAGCGCCGTCCTCGGAGCAAGCCATTCCGGGCGCCGCGTCCTTCACGGCTCGCTCCTTCGGATGACGCTCGTTAGATCATAACGAGAGCGAAGTTAGGCGAAGTTTATTGCGCCGGCACTAGGAGGAAACATGGAGATTGGGACGGCGGAGATAAGCCGCATCATCAAAGAGCAGATCGAGAACTACGACAAGGCCGTCGAGGTTCAGGAGGTCGGCACGGTGATCTCCACCGGCGACGGTATCGCGCGCGTCTACGGGCTCGACAAAGTCGCCGCCGGCGAGCTGCTCGAGTTTCCGCACGGGATTTACGGCGTCGCGCTCAACCTCGAAGAGGACAATGTCGGCACGGCGCTGTTCGGCGAGACGCATCTGATCAAAGAAGGCGACACCGTCAAGCGCACCGGCAGGATCGCCGAAGTGCCGGTCGGCAAAGCGCTGGTCGGGCGCGTGGTCAACGCCCTCGGCGAAGCCATCGACGGCAGAGGACCCATCGATACTAAGGAAAGACGCCGCATCGAGATCAAAGCGCCGGGCATCGTCGCACGCCAGCCGGTGAAGGAACCGCTGCAGACCGGGCTCAAGGCCATCGACGCGATGATCCCCATCGGGCGCGGGCAGCGCGAGCTGATCATCGGCGACCGCCAGACGGGGAAGACCGCCGTCGCGATCGACACCATCATCAACCAGAAAGGCGGCAACGTCATCTGCATCTACGTCGCCATCGGCCAAAAACGCTCGACGGTCGCTCAGGTCGTCGACAAGCTCCGAGAAGCCGGCGCGATGGAGTACACGATCGTCGTCGCAGCGACCGCTTCCGAGTCGGCGCCACTCCAGTACATCGCGCCTTACAGCGGCTGCACGATGGGCGAGCAGATCCGCGACAACGGCGGCCACGCGCTGCTTATCTACGACGATCTATCGAAGCATGCCGTCGCGTATCGCCAGCTTTCTCTGCTGCTGCGGCGCCCGCCCGGCCGCGAGGCGTTTCCCGGCGACGTCTTCTATCTCCACTCGCGGTTGTTGGAGCGCGCCGCCAAGCTATCCGACGCGCGCGGCGGCGGCTCGCTCACGGCGCTGCCGATCATCGAAACCCAAGCGGGCGACGTTTCCGCTTACATCCCCACCAACGTTATCTCCATCACCGACGGCCAGATTTTTTTGGAAAGCGATCTCTTTTATTCCGGCGTCCGGCCGGCGATCAACGTCGGCATCTCGGTCTCCCGCGTCGGCGGCAACGCGCAGATCAAGGCGATGAAGCAGGTCGCGGGCACGCTGCGCCTCGAGCTCGCCCAGTACCGCGAGATGGCGGCGTTCGCCCAGTTCGGCTCGGACTTGGACCAGGCGACCCAGCGACAGCTCAATCGCGGCAGCCGGTTGGTCGAGCTTTTGAAACAGGGTCAGTACGAGCCGCTCCCCGTCGAGAAGCAGGTCTTGATCATCTTCGCCGGCACGAACGGCTTCGTCGATGAGCTGCCGGCGGCGGCGCTCAAGAAATACGAGCAGGAGCTTTATTCCTTCGTCGAGTCGAGACACCCGGATATTTTCGCCGACATTCTGAAGAAGCGGGAATTGGACAACGACCTCCGCGCCAAGCTGAAGAACGCGCTGGAAGAGTTCAAAGGGGTATTCAAGGCGTGACCGTTTCGGTTCAACTTAACTCGGAACTCGGAACCCGAAACTCGAAACTGTAACGATGGCGACGCTCAAAGCGATACGCAAGCGGATCGGCTCGATCCGCAACACGCAGCAGATCACCAAGGCGATGAAAATGGTCGCCGCGGCGAAGCTACGCCGGGCGCAGGAAGCCGCGGTCGAGGCGCGTCCCTATGCCGAGAAGATGTCCGAGTTGTTCAAGAACCTGGTCGCCGGGGTATCGCGCGAAGCGCATCCGATGCTCGGCGCGTGCGACGAGAAGAGGATCGATCTCCTGCTCCTGACTTCGGATCGGGGTCTTTGCGGCGGGTACAACGCCAATCTGATTCGCGCGGCCGAGGCGTTTATCCGGCGCGACGGCGCCGGCAAAGAGATCCAGCTCGTGCTCGTCGGGCGCAAGGGCGCGGACTATTTTCGCCGGCGCAAGGCCGCCATCGCCGACCGGTACGTGAACATTCTTGCCGTTGCGGCCGAGGAGCTTGCCTGCCAGATCGCCGAGAAAGCGATCGGGCGGTTCGTCCGGTGCGAGACCGACGCGGTATATATTCTCTACAGCCGTTTTCGCTCGGCGCTCTCCCAGGTCCCCACGCTGGAAAAGCTTTTGCCCGTGTCGGTAGCTGACAGCGAAAAACCGCAACAGCCGACCGAATATTTGATCGAGCCCAACGCCGCGGCGTTGCTCGCGAGCCTGTTGCCCAAGGTCGTCGAGGTCGCGCTTTACCGCGCGCTCCTGGAAGCCACCGCGAGCGAGCACGGCGCGCGCATGACCGCGATGGATTCCGCGACCACCAACGCCGCGAAAATGATGGGCGCGCTCACCTTGCAGATGAACCGGGCGCGGCAAGCGTCGATCACGCGCGAGCTGATGGAGATCGTCGGCACGGCGGAAGCGCTGAAGTAAGGAATTGGAGGATAGGGAACTATGAGTACGGGGAAGGTAACGCAGGTCTTGGGCGCGGTCGTCGACGTCGAGTTCTCCGACGGCGCGCTGCCGCCGATCTACAACGCGCTCAAGGTGAGCAACCCGGCGATCAGCGACGCCCAGTGGAATCTCGTGCTCGAAGTGGCGCAGCACCTGGGCGAGAACACGGTCCGGTGCGTCGCGATGGACGCGACCGAGGGACTCGTTCGCGGGATCGACGTGATGGACACCGGCGAGGGAATTACGGTTCCGGTCGGGGAGGAGACGCTGGGACGGATTATTAACGTCATCGGCGAGCCCGTGGATGAAGGCGCTCCGATTAACGCCAAAAAAAAATATCCTATCCACCGTCCGACTCCGGAGTTCGTCGATCAGGACACCAAAGTTCAGGCCTTCGAGACCGGCATCAAAGTCGTCGATCTGCTCGCGCCGTACGCCCGCGGCGGGAAGATCGGGCTCTTCGGCGGCGCGGGCGTCGGCAAGACCGTTATCTTGATGGAGCTGATCAACAACGTTGCCATGAAGCACGGCGGCTATTCGGTCTTCGGCGGCGTCGGCGAGCGGACG
>DASXUF010000003.1 GCA_036504975.1 Candidatus Binatia bacterium
CCCGGCGCGATTCGCTCCAGCGCCGTGATCATTTTGCCGTCGGCGACCTGGATCTGAATCGTCCAGGTATTTTCCGGCCCGGGGATGAAGCTCACGTATTCCGGCGCCGTCGGGTCGGTGACGTCCAAGATGCTCCAGCCGCGATGCCAAAGGTGGGCCATGTAAAGATACCAACGGCCGCCAACCTCCTGCATCGCCAGCTTGAAGGCCGGCTTGCCGTTGATATCGTGATAGCCGAGGGACTCGATGTTGTGAGCGAAAAAGGGCGTCACGGCTGATCCGACATGAGGTTCTGTCGTCTAAGAGCGGAGAAATAGCCGCTAACCGTGGCTATGTCAATCGTGAATGTTGTGGAACGAACCCTGGGAACGAATCCAACGAATGAGCCATGGGAGTTTTTTTCATTAATGATGCTGGACCAGTTCGGCTTCTTGATGGTGTTGAGATGAATCCTCAGGTCCAACTTCCTCCCGGTGTTCGTTGCGGTAGGAGACCGTCAAAAATCTCAGAAGCTGAAAGGCGGCCTCTCGGTTGTGCCGGTTGTGAACCATGCGCGGCAGGCCTCTTTTGCCGGGCGCAAGCACGCCGCGCTGCTGCCAGATCGGATTGTCGAGGCTGAAAAGGTCGTAAGTTCGGCGTTCACCTTCAAACACATGGCTGTAGGGCAGGGCCAGTGCTATGAGGTAAGCCTTCCAGTGGTCCTCCTTCTGTTCTCGGAGCCAAGCCGCAAGCTGCATGTAAGCCTGCCATATGGTCGGGTGATGGGCCACACTCGATTCCCTGATTTTTTGTCGCTCGGCTGCGCTAAGCAGGGCGATTTCCTTCGGTCGAACCTGACCGAGCTCACCGACGAACTCGACCAGATAGTCCAAGACCTCGGAGTAGGATCCTTCCGTGAGATCGGGGAACGAAAGACAAAGTGAATCTACGAGCGTTCCGAAGGTGAGCATTTTCGCGCTGTGCTTCGACAGTTGGTTGCTGAGGATTTCAACGTTTTGAGCGCCCAAAACGCTCGACTGCTCCATCAGCTCGCGCGCGAGCCTGGAATGGATATTGAGAGATCGAGTCTTGGACTCGATGTAACGCGCGGTCGTAGACGCCATCCGCCAACCCAAGAAGTTGTAGACGCAGAAGCGATGGGCCTCACGTTGGAAGTCGTCCGTATAAATCACGAGGCCATAGGGCCGGTTGGGGTTATAGTTGCCGATTTTTTCCGAGCCGGTTTCGGCTTTCCACCGGAGATAGCCTTGGTGCAGTCGAATGATCGCGTGGTGACGGTGGTTGCTGTCCGGGCGCGTCGCCACACCCCGGTAGATCCTGAGTTGTCTTCGTTCCTGAACGTAAACCCAGATAGTTTCGCCCGCCCGCAGGTTCCACATGAGCTGCGGGCATTCGAAGCGATTGGCCTCTATATCGGTCATCATCGCCGCGATTTGCTTCTCGCGCAGGAACTCCTTACGGCCCGCCGTGGTTTCCTTGACGCCCCTTTGGATGTCAGGATCGTAGACGCAGCGAAATCGCTGCGTGCTACGCAGCTCCGGCTTGTAAAGCTCGTTCGGCTCGCACACATCCGTGAGGAGGCCCGCGTGAATTTGAGTCTGAAATTCGATCGCGCCGGATATCAGGACCCGGCCATCCTCTCCCAGGACGTCGGCAGGAGGGTGGCGAAAAATAATGTCGGTGTCATCCAAAAAGAACGGCCGGCATGAGTTGAGATGGGGCGGGATCTCGCTGTCCCAACGAACTACAAAGCTGGCGACATCCGCATCAATGGAATTCATGAGTCACCTCCGTAAGTTTTTTGGATGCAGCATCACTAAAGCCATCTCAGTCGAGCCACACCCTGGAGGTGGAGTTGGAAGAGTTTTCTTAGAAGGTTGTTTGTCTAAGCCGCCTTCAGGGCTTCTCTTGCAGCTTCTATATTTCCCTTGATCACCTCCACGAGGTGTAGGCGATATTGACCCGATGGGACCTCTAGGTCAGAGCTTCCGGCGCGCCCGAGGATGACGGCGCGCCATCCGTCTACTATCAGCACTGCCTGGGTCTTTGGTTTCAAGGCATCGGGCAGCTCTCGGTTCAAGTAGGCCAAGACCGCTCGCACCCTGGGCATGGAAAGCCCCGCTTTTCTCAGCCGGACCACAAGGCGGATCCGGGCCAGATCGGCGAGGCTGTAGATTCTAGCGCTATAGCGTCCCCGCTTTCGCTCCCAGGCGACCGAAGGAACCGCGATCTCCATCTGGGCCCAAGCAGCGAGGGTTCTTTGGTTTAGTTCTTGCGCCTCCAATTCCTGCACCGCGGCAATTACTTGCCGCGCGTTGAGCGTCAGAAAACTAGGCATAAGGACTAATTAGCATGATTTTATGCCAATTAACAAGCATTTTATTCGCCCATCCTGAGAATCTCGGTCTTGGCTTCCTGCATCGCCGGCTTGAAGGCCAGCTTGCCGTTGAGATCTTGATAGCCGAGGGACTCGATGTTGTGAGCGAAATGGCTTGAGATTGGATGTGCCATGTTCAAGGGCCAACTGCGACGCTCAGCCTAGCACATTATCTTTTCACCAGACACTGATGGACTTGTTCCTCTCCTATCACGAGGCTATCGACGGCTACCGGCGAGAGGTGCTATTACAAGCTCTCACCCAGACCAAAGGAAACCGCGCCGCCGCGGCCAGACTTCTGGGTCTTGAGAGAAGCTATTTCTTGAGGCTGATGAAATCCTTCCGTATCAGTTGAGACATCTTTGGACCGTAGGTAGAGACAACAACATGAAAAGACTTTTCTCGCTTTTTCTTCTGCCGGTCGCACTGGTCGGACCGATGGGCAGCGCGCGCGCGCAAGCGCCCATTGAGGACGAGTTGGTGCTTCAGACGCCGGTTTCCCAGTTCATCGTGGATGCGATGCTCAAAGAATTCGGTCGATACGCCAGGGAAAAGTGGAACGTGAACCTCAAGACCAGCGCCCTGCGGGCGGGCACTCCGGTGTCGTATGACAGAATCGTCAAGTGGAACGGAAAGCCCGAAGCCGACATCTTTTGGGGCGGCGAGCCGGTGCTCTTCGACAAGTTAGCCGCGCAGAAGCTGCTCGTCAGGCTGGACGTGTCGAACGATGTGTGGGCGTCGATTCCAGCTTCGATTGCCAAGCCGAGGACGATTCCGTTGAAAGAACCGACCTACTTCTGGGTGGGAACAGGCCTGCAGGTCTACGGCTTAGTCTATCACCCCAGGCTCCTGAAGCGTCTTGGCGTGCCCGATCTCAAAGATTGGGAAGACGTCCTGAACCCGAAGCTCAAGGGGAATGTCGCCCAGTGCGCGCCGACCCGCTCGTCGTCGAGCCATGCGACCTACGAAATCATCCTTCAGAGCAAGGGGGATGCCGAGGGGTGGAAGTGGCTCAAGGGGCTCGCGGCCAACACCGGGATTTTTACACCCGGGAGCCGTGACGTTCCTTCGGTGGTCGCCAAGGGCGAGTTCGCCGCCGGCTTTGCGGTTCCTTCCTATTTCGCTTTCGAGGAGAAGCTGGCCGGGTTCGACATCAGGTTCGTGGCCCCTAAGAATGCTTTTGTGACTCCGGAACCCGTAGCCATTCTAGCCGGCGCTAGGCACCCCAAGGCGGCCCGCGAGTTCACGAAGTTTCTTCTATCCGAGCGAGGCCAGCGTGTGTTCATGGAGCGCGGCCTGTTTCCTGTTACACCCAAATACAAAGTCCATGGGCAGCCGGGATCTACGGCGGAGCTCGCCGCGGAGCTCACCGGCGGCGTCCGTTCTTTCTTTGACGCGCCGGTTTCCAACATCTACGACGAAGCCGTCGCCGCGAAGCGTTACAAAGAGGTCAACGAGAAGTTCGAGAAAGAGATCGAAGCCGTCTGGAAGGATTTGAAGAAGAGATAGTTTCGGATTCAGGGAAGCTCGCCTCCGGAAGTATTGGAACGCAACCCAGAGAGAAAGCCATGGCAGAACGCGGGCAGAAGCTTGGCGTAGAAAATGCCGTTCCAATTGCAGGCAAGAAAAAACGCGGGCGCCTTCTCCGTCAGTATTTTCTCATCTCGGTCATCTTGATCGGCTCCGGGCTGATCACGAGTGGCGTTTGGGAGATCTACTTCCGCTATCGCGAGATCCGGGAGCACATCGCTCTTCTCCAGCAGGAAGTGGCCGCCAAGGCGGCCTTCAAGATCGGAGAGTTTATTCAAGAGATCCACCGCATGTTGAACGCGGCTGCCAGGAGCCCGGAGGTCGGTCCCGAAGGGCTCTCGCCGCGATACCAGTTTGAATTGCAGAGGCTCCTCCTCACAACCCCGGCGATCGCCGAGGCGGTGGCGCTCGATGCTCAAGGGATGGTCCATGGGCAGGCATCGCGTTTACGGCCCGTCCTGCCGGAAGACAAAACGGATTTTTCGGCTTCAGCGGCATTCCAGCAGGCTAGGCGGGGTCAATCTTATTTTGGCCCGGTCTATTTCGCTAGGGAATCCGAACCGTATATGACCATCGCCGTTCCCATCGAGCACCTCGCCGGCGAGGTCGTCGGTGTGCTCGAAGCCGAATTGAGTCTCATCTACATCGGGGAAAATGTCGTTTCCGGCATAACTTTCGGCGAGACCGGCTACGCCTACGTCGTCAGCCGATCCGGCGATCTCATCGCGCATCCGGAGGTGAGCCTGGTGCTTAAGCGGCGCAAGGTGGGAGAGCTGGATCAAGTGAAAGAGGCGTTCCGCACACCCTCCGCGGCGGGAACCGAGGTTAAAACGACCGTCACAAAGAACCTACACGGGGAGAAAGTGTTCAGCTCGTATGCGGCCATTCCGAACCTGGACTGGGCCGTCTTCATCGAGCGGCCGGCGGAAGAGGTCTACCGGCCGCTCTACGCTTCGATCGCGCGCGCTTCGGCTCTGCTCCTGGTCGGTCTCGCCATGTCTCTCTTCGCCAGCTTATTCCTGGCGCGCCGCGTCGTTCGTCCGCTCGAGACCCTGCGCCACGGGGTAGACCGGATCGCCAAAGGAGATCTCGCCTTTCGTCTCGATCTCAAGACCGGTGACGAGATCGAGATTCTTGCCGACGAGTTCAACAAGATGACGGCGGCGCTCCAGGGAGCCTATGAAGATTTGGAACTCAAAGTTTTGGAGCGAACCGAAGAGCTGGCCTTCGCCAATCAGCAGCTCGAAGAAGCCGACCGCCACAAGTCCGCGTTTCTGGCGAGCATGTCGCACGAGCTGCGCACGCCGCTCAACGCGATCATCGGCTTTTCCGAAGTCCTGCTCGATTCTTCGCTTCCGGTCACCGAGGAGGAGCGCAAGCAGTTTCTAACCGACGTGCTGCAAAGCGGCAAGCACCTGCTCACTCTGATCAACGACGTTCTCGATCTCTCCAAGGTCGAAGCGGGCAGAATGGACCTTCAGCTCGACGTGGTTTCCTTGCCGAACGTCCTCGAGGCGGTTCAGAGCACCGTGCGCCCGCTGGCGGCGAAAAAATTCATCGATCTCCGGTTCGACGGCTCGGCGCTGCCGGAATCCATGTCCATCGACGCGGGACGAATCAAGCAGGTGCTGTTGAACCTCGTGGGCAATGCCATCAAGTTCACTCCCGATCATGGCGCGGTGCGGATCAAGGCGGCCGCCGAGAACGGCGCGGTGCTGGTGGAAGTGGCCGATACCGGGCCGGGGATTCCTCTCGATGAGCAGGGAAGAATCTTCGAGGAATTCCAGCGCGCCAGGGCGGTTGCCGGAGAAGAGAAGGTCGAAGGGAGCGGACTGGGTCTCGCCCTGGCAAAAAAGTTTGTCGAAATGCACGGAGGAAGAATCTGGGTGGAAAGCGAAGCCGGAAAGGGCAGCCGGTTTTATTTCACGATACCCATCGTTCCTTGAGGGAGAAATTTGGGAAACGACGGATCGGCGACATCGAATCCGGCGTCAAATAGGTGATCCATGGCGCATGAAACCATTCTGTTGGTGGAAGACAACCCGGTGAACCGGCGTCTGGCGGAGTTTCTCCTGCGCTCGAACGGCTATAAAGTCATCGAAGCGGCCAACGCGGAAGAGGCGTTTGAGCTGCTCAAGGTCGAGCATCCGGCGCTCGTCGTCATGGATATCCAGCTCTCCGGCATCGATGGGCTCGAAGCGACCAGACGAATCAAAGCGGACCCCGCGACCGCGAACATTCCCGTCCTCGCGGTGACATCCTATGCCATGAAGGGCGACCGTGAGAAGGCGTTGCAAGCCGGCTGCGCGGCATACATCACGAAGCCGATCGACAAGACCGCCTTCATTCAAGAGATAACCGCGCTCCTGGCAAAAAAGGCTGACGCCGGGAGGGAATGATGACCGAGGCGAAGCGAGCGCAGGTTTTGGTCGTAGACGACGAGGCGGCTTCGCGCCGACTCCTCGACGTCCGCTTGCGCGGGCTCGCCTGCGAGGCGTTGATGGCTTCGGACGGCGAGGAGGCGCTCGCCCTAATCCAGAAGGAGGTGCCCAGCCTGATCCTCCTCGATCTTGAAATGCCGCGCATGAAGGGCATGGAGCTTCTGCGCAAGCTCAGGCAGGACCAGTTGGATATCCCCGTCATCGTTATCACCGCCTACGGATCCATCGAACGGGCGGTGGAGGCCATGAAAGAGGGCGCCTACGACTTCATCCCCAAACCGTTCGATCCGAAGCATCTCGAGATCGTCGTTCTCAAAGCGCTGGAGCGCCAGGGGCTCAAGCGCGGCATCGAGGTCCTCGCGGAAGAAACCGGGAAGCGATATCGCCTCGTCATAGGCCAAAACGCGAACATGAATGAAGCGATCGAGACCGCCCGCAAGGCGGCGGCGAGCAAGTCCACGGTTCTTCTCCTCGGCGAGAGCGGGACGGGAAAAGAGATTTTCGCCCGGGCCATTCATGCCTGGAGCGATCGGAAAGACGAGCCGTTCGTCGCGATCAATTGCGTCGGTTTGTCGAAGGAGCTGCTCGAAAGCGAGCTGTTCGGCCACGCCAAGGGAGCGTTTACCGGGGCGCACGAGCTGAAGCGAGGCAAGATTGAAGTGGCCCAGGGCGGGACGCTTTTTCTCGATGAGATCGGCGACGTCTCGCCGGAGGTGCAAACGAAGCTCCTGAGATTCTTGCAGGAGCGGGAGTTCGAGCGCGTGGGCGGGCTGAAGCCGATCTCGGTCGACGTCAGGATTATTGCGGCGACCAACCGGGACCTGCAAGAAGCGATCAATGAAGGACGCTTCCGCGAGGATCTCTATTACCGCATCAACGTCGTGCCCATATTTCTTCCTCCGTTGAAAGAGCGAAAGGAGGACATTCCAACGTTAGCGCGGCATTTCATGGAGCGGTTTTCAACCGAGACGAAAAAAAATTTCGCCGCAATAACTCCGGAGGCGATGGAGAAGATCATCGCCTACGACTGGCCGGGCAACGTGCGCGAGCTGGCCAACGTCATCGAGCGGGCGGTGGTTCTCGGCCAAGAACCGATGATCCAGCTCGCGGATCTCGCTCCCGGAATCGTCGCCGTGGAAGCGAAGACTCCATCCGAAAGCGTCTCCTATCACGAGGCCGTCGACGGCTACAGGCGAGAGGTCATTTTACGAGCCCTCGCCCAAACCCAGGGAAACCGCGCCGCCGCGGCCAGACTCCTGGGTCTTGAGAGAAGCTATTTCCTGAGACTGATGAAATCCTTCCGCATCGACTAAGTCTTTTTTCACACTCCCCTGTGTCTAAAGAGATATCATTATTCGTTCTACTTGAGAGCCGGCCCGTT
Organism: Candidatus Binatia bacterium; assembly: GCA_036504975.1. Taxonomy (NCBI): domain Bacteria; phylum Candidatus Binatota; class Binatia (SeqCode); species Binatia bacterium. Next base: position 7,730 of record DASXUF010000003.1, read on the forward strand.
TTACCGTTGATATTCTCCTGCTAATTCAATCGGTCACCGAGTGAGCGCGCCCCCCGCCGGGGTTGGCACAACCCCTGCTCTTATTATCGGTGACGGAGAAAAAGATCATGTCAGGGCAGATCTCGGTTCCGCTGGCGCGTCCGACGGATCGAACAGCTTTTTTTTGGATAAAACAACTTGCCAATTCGGGGATAAGAGTGCTATTGCTGGTCCGCTACGGGTTCGGATCACGTCCGGGGAACTGCCTTCGACCCAACCTGAGATTTTTCCCGGCTGCGAAACTTACGAGACAGAGGAGTAGAGATGGGCGTGAATGTTTATGCAGGCACGCTGATGTGACCAGGTGATCTCCGGGAAATTCCATGATGTCGCGGGTATTGAAGGCGATTCCGTTGGGCTTGCTGGTCGGAATCGCGGGACTATCGATAAGTTTTTTTCCTTTGTCCCACGATCTCGAAGAGGACTGGGGGCTGGGGCTGTTGTTCAAGCTAAGGGGAGCGAGACCGGCGCCGTCGGATGTCGTCGTCGTGAGCATCGACAAGGAATCGTCGGAGCATTTGAACGTGCCTAACAACCCCGACAAGTGGCCGCGCTCCTTGCATGCGCGGCTGGTCGAAAAGTTGGCGGCGCAGGGCGCCAAAGTGATTACCTTCGACGTCCATTTTATCGAGCCGCGCACCGCCAAGGACGACAACCTGTTTTCCGCGGCCATAAAAAAGGCCGGCAACGTCGTCCTGGCCGAGCCTCTGGCGCCCAAGGAAGTCGCCGTATCCCATGACGGCGCGAGCGATGCCGCAGTTCACAATATCGTCAATACCGTACAGCCGATCGATCTCTTTGCGCGGCCCGCGGCGGCGACCGCGCCGTTCGTGCTGCCGAGAATACCGTTCAAGGTGAATCAGTATTGGACGTTTCAGACCGGCGCCGCCGATTCGCCGACCTTCCCGACGATTGCCTTTCAGCTTTTCGCCGAGCAGATCTACGGCGACTTTATTCATTTGCTGGAACAGGTCAGCCCGGGTCAAGCGAAAAAACTGCCCCGCAGCATTGCCGGCGCGATCAAAACCAGCGACCTCAAGACGGTCATGAGAGAGATCCGGGATGTTTTCGAAAGCGAGCCGAGCCTGGCGGAAAGAATGCTCGAACGGCTGGAGCGTTCCGGTGGAGCTTCGACAGACGCACGCAAGCAGCGACTCCTCCAGTCGCTCGTTAAAATGTACGGCGGCGCTAATCGCCGCTATGTGAACTATTACGGCCCGCCTCGGACCGTTGCCACCCTGCCTTTTCATCAAGCGCTGCAACCCGGCGAAAACGGCGGCCGCAAACCGACCGATCTTAAGGGTAAGGCCGTATTCGTGGGGCTCTCGGAGAAGCTGCTGGCGGAGCGAAAGGACAGCTTCTACACGGTTTTTTCCCAGGCGAACGGCGTATTTATCGGCGGGGTGGAAATCGCCGCCACCGCGTTCTCGAATCTTTTGGAAGATAAACCGGTCCAGCCGATCAGCCAGCGTTTTTACATTCTTTTGATTCTCCTCGGCGGCGTTTTCGTGGGCGTTATTTGCCGAATGCTTCCTATGGCGCTCGCCGCTCCGGCGGTCGTTGTTTCGGCCGTCGTCTATCTCATCGCCGCGGAGTATCGATTCAAAGCCGACGGCGTCTGGTATCCGCTCGTCGTGCCGCTGTTTTTCCAAGCGCCTTTGGGATTTTTCGGCGCGGTCTTGTGGAACTACGTGGAGACGAACAAAGAGCGCCAACGCATCCGAAAAGCCCTCGCCTTTTACGTGCCCGACGAAGTGGTGGCGCAG
>DASXUF010000004.1 GCA_036504975.1 Candidatus Binatia bacterium
TTCTTCCCCGCCTGAGACAGTCCTTCATCGATCGCTTTTTCGATCGGCTTCATGTCGAACATCTCCGGCGTCCATTGCGGGATGTATTTGATTCCCGGCTGAAGCTGGTTCCGCAGCGGGATATCGTCTTTTGGAATATCCATTCTGAGGGAGCCCTCGCTCCCGGCATCGACGTACTTCGCGGAAATCTTTTGGAAGTCGATCTGTCCCTCGCGCGAGAGAAACCAGTTAATGAACATCTTGGCGGCGTTAGGGTGAGGAGACTTATTCATTAGGGCCAGCGTCTTCGCGCGCGACTCGACTCCCACGCCTTCTTTGAAGAGCATCGGATCGGCCAGGTCCACCGGCAGTCCCTGCGTCTTGGCCTCGCTGATCGATTGATGGCGGCAGAGGCATAGAAAGAACTTCCCGCTCGCGAGCCAGTCTTCACCCTGGGGATATTGCCGGTAGAGGGTCAGGTCCATCTCGCTGTAGAGGCGCTTGAGAAACTGCGGGCCTAAATCGGGATGATAATAAAAGAAGCGGTCGCGAGTGGCGGCGAAGCCGCCGGCGCGTGGATCGAAAGCGACGATCTTACCTTTCCACTTCGGATTCAAAAGATCCCAATAAGACTTGAACTCCTTCGGGTTGACGAGATTGCTGTTATAGCCGACGAGATAGAGCGGCGCGCCGACGAAAACAAAGATGTACTTGCCTTCGGGGTCGATCGTGTGATGCTTTCCCTGCCACCATTTGGACGCATCGCTCACCTCGGGCAGGAGAAACGCGGAAGTGGTGGGATCGAGGACCTTGGCCTGGTAGAGCCGGTACGGAGAGGTGTTGCCGAGATTGGCGAGGTCGGCGAGAAATTTACCCGCGCGCCGCTCCGCCATGATGCGCGAAACCAGCTCGACCCCCCGCGCCGTTACTGAGACCAGCTTGACCTTGGGAAATCTCTTCTGAAAGCCGCTGTGGAGAAAGACCTCGCCGACTTCCGATAGGGAATAGATAACGAGTTGTCCCTCCGCTTCCGCCGCCCTCACCGTCCTCTCCCACTCGCGTTGCCAATCGCTTTTGCTCTCCTCACCGGCAAAGGGACTGGCAGCGGGAAGCGGAAAACACAATGACAGAACCAAAATTCTCGGGACAAGCCAGCGTGCGCTTCTACGTCGACCTGAAACCGTTTTCTGCCAACGGCCACTCTCTATATTCATGCCTCGATCAGATTGCTCCTTGGAATAATCACGTTCCTATCCGGCAAGATATTCTGCCAGGTGGGCCCCGCTCGTGAACACGAGAATCAGCAGCCAGATCAGGGTAAATCCGAAGGGCGTAAAGAGCAGGTAATACTTCGACGGAACGAAGCCGAATCGGCGCATCAGCGGGCGAACCTGTTTTTGTTCCGCGGCGGTCTCGAGAAGCGAAAACCTGGGATCGTTCGGATAACGTTTTCGGAACGTTTCCGCCTTGATCTGCCAGACATCCTGGAAGAGACAGGTTCTTCCGATCGAAAACGTCCACACGAGGTTGAAGATAGTCCCGGCGATATAGATGTGCCAGTTCTCCGGCCTGAGCCCGCCGGAAAAATTCAGGGCGGAGACCAACAAGGCGTTGACCGCCAGGAGGACTTGCAGCTTCGCGGTCTTGATGGGATTCTCTCGCGACCAGAGGTCCACGACCATCTTGTAGGCGTCGAAATCCCGTTGCTCTTGTTGATTGGAAGGTTTTCGTTCTTCCACGGCTCACTCATCCCTGCTCCCACCCGCAATTTAGCAGCGTGCGATCAAACTTCGTTAACGCTTACCTGAACTGCAATCCGGTCGCAACCGGAAGACCCCCGCGAACCGGCCCCTGCCTGAAGCCGGCGGCGTTTCCCACCCCGATCTCCGCAGCGCCGATATTTATTTCTTATTCCTCCTTTACGTTGCCCCTTCCGTGGTAATAAAAATATAAAGAACCCAATCATGAAATTTGTATTGGACAGCCATGGTTCGTTACGATTAAGTTATGAGTAGAAATCATGGCGAAGAAAGGAAACCCCATGGTCAGCGTACGACGAGAGGAAAAGACCTACCCGGTATCGAAAGAACAAGAGCAGGATTTGAGGCAGGTCGTTTGGACCAATTGCCCGCAATGCGGCAATACCTGGGTGACGAAGGCCGTCCTCATTCCGGGAAAGTGCCCGGTTTGCGGCGGCAAGCCCAAAGCTCAGAAGGCGATGTAGACGCTTAGAGCCGCGAAATAAGGGTGAGCCGGAGCCTTCGAGCCCGCGGGCCGCGGCCGCAAAACGTCTCGTACCCCCGGCCGCAGTGATTTCTGCCGGAGAGTCGACGCACCCGTCGATCAACTCGATGTCTCTCAGTGAAGGCATCCACATCGATGCCAAGCTGCGAACAAAACCCGTCAAGCGCGCCGGCATCGCTATCTCCACTTGCCGCCGCTTTCCTCTTTCTTAGACTCACTCCAACGCGCGTTATGTAGGCGCGATGGCTACTAGAGGCTCATGGTCACTCGCCGCACGTAATCTAACGGACCGTGATTGATCGACGGGATCGGAGCCCACTTGTCGATTATATATTGCTTGCGCCGCGCGTACAGCGCCGCGGCGTCAATGCCGCGCGCGCTCATGATGCGAATGGACGAACGAGCATGTCGGTGAAGGTAGATCATTCCGAAAAAGCGTTGGTTCAAGTATCCTTTCATCTCCATCTGGAAAGCCAAATCGTTGTCTTCAAAACCCCAACCCGCTCCATTGAACGGCTCATTTTCGTCAAAGCGGACTCCGTCCTCGAAAACTTCGCGGCGGAACAGGCCATATTGAGTCCACGCGACCAGGTTTGTGGTCTCCAGACGGCAACTGTCAATGCCGTACAAATAAGCGCTGGCGCGTTCTCGATCCGGCGTTTGCCCCATCGAGTCCGCACCTACGCAGCCCAACCTGTGCCCGCTGTTTTCCATGTAACGCACCATGGCAAAACTAGAGAAGGGTACGATCTCAATGTCGCCGTCCATGAACAGGAGATAATCGGCTTCGCATTCGAACATGTAGTCGATAATCTGGTTCCGGGCGATTGCGTTGCCCAGGTTTTCACTGTTCAAGATAAATTTATGCGGCACGTCGATCCGGGGCTCAAGGGCCCGCAAAGCATCCGCCAACCCGTCGGTCGAGCCGTTGTCGCAAATGCATAGAAACGGCTCCTGGCCCAGGCGCCGCAGCATGCGGGCCTCCCGGATATGGGCATGCACCGAATCCAATGTGATCTCCCGCGTATTCCAGGCGAGCATCGCGAGGACGATTTTCTTACCCGCCGGCAGCGCCGCCCGACCACCCTTTGAGAAGACCCCGGCCATGCATGCATGCGGATGCGGCGGCTGCTGGCGATAGAGACCTGGGTCTCCCTCGCGGGGCTCCTCGACGGTGTCCGCCATAGGATGGAGATCGTAGCGGCGGCAGAGTTCGAGCCATTCGCTGGCTATTACCTTGTTCCACCCGTTGAAAACTTCGGCGCGATCGGCCCGCATCACGCCCGCTTGCAAGAATGCGGGTTGCTCCCAGAAACCGTCAAAATAGTAATCCGACGTTAGGATGAGCCAACCTCCGGCCTTGAGCGCGCGGGCCATGGCGGCGATGAGCGCCTCCCTCTGCGGCTGCAGGAGATGCTCCAACGTATTCACGCAGATCACGCGGTCAAAAGCATCCTGGGGAATCCCGAAGGGAAGAACGAACCATCCGTTCTGAATGGGGCTCCAATGACGATAGAGAACGTGGGGATAGAGCCGGACCATACGCTCCTGGAAGTTCACCGGGTTGATCGTACAATCGAGCACCGCCATGGTGTTGCCAAGGCGTGACTGAAAAAGCGCGAAGGGAAGTTCCCAGCGGCGCATCCATGGAAGCGATTGGCCCTGATTGAATGCAGCATACTCCGACAGAGCGAGATCAGCCGCTTTGGCGGCGGTCATCATGGGGATACTCCTTTCTTGCGTTGAGGGACTGCGGCTTACCGCCGGCTGGTTATCGTGCATCGAGGAATGACCGGGTTGATAGAAGTGCCAATCGGAACCGAGCAAGCGTTGAATTTCTTCGATCCGATAGGGTTGCCAGTAAGCACTGCCTGTTTGTTTGGGGCTTACATTGTGCCGGTGAATGATGCCGACGTGAAAGGTCGGGTCGGAGAGCACGAGCATACGCTCTGGACAACCGCTCCATACAAAACGACTGTCTTCACCGACGTTGATCTCCATAAAAGGGTGAGCGGCCCAAAAGTTTTTCGCGTAGCATAGCGTGCTACCCGACAGCCAAAACCGTTGTCCGGCCGGATACGTATATTTCCAGGCCCGCCCCGCCTCCGGTTCGTAGAAAAGCAGCGTGTTGATTCCGCACGCCTCCGCAGCGGCGCCCAACAGCGCCTCGACTTGGTAGCGCAGCCGACGTGGAGCCATCCAATCATCGTCGTCCCAGTGCGCGATGATCTCGCCGGCCGCCGCTTCGCACGCAACGTTGCGCTTCGCGCCCAGCGACATTCTCCGCTCGAGCCGCAGGTAGCGAATGCTGGGATAGTCGGGCACTAGGTCGGCCACCCCGTCCTCCCCGTCGTCGAGGATAAGCAATTCCTTGCTCGGATAGTCCTGCGCCAAGAAATAGCGGATCGCCTGCGGCACGAACCGACGCCGGTTGGCGGTCGGCATGATGCAGGAGACGAGAGGCTCGATGCTCACAATATCTCCTCAAGAGTTTGATGCTAGAGACACGCGAGGTTGGACATCCTGGTAAGCGTTGGCCTCCGAGGAGGCGCTGACCTTATCAAAATTGGCGAGGAGTAGTTGTTCCAACTCTTGCGCCGTGAGGCCTTGTATTGAACCGTAGATCCACGAACATGCCGCGAGAATTTTTACTCGCACTTTTGACTCCAGCTGGCTAAGGGTGCTCCACGGCGTAGCATTCCGTCGCCCGTCGCTCGACGCGTCAATCCGGGAAATAGTAGCGGCCATCTTGCCCACGCCTTAGACGCCCCGCTGACGCAAGCTGCTCAAGAGCGTCTCGAACAGCAACATTGGAAAGTCGAAGTTCCGTAGCCAGGAAGTTGGTGCCGCGTACCTGACGTCCCTGCGGCGTGGACTCCGCAGTTGCTATTGCAACCTCTAACACACGCTCTGCAGCTGTCGGGGGAGCCGGTCCGCCGCGCAGTTGCAATCCCGCGAGGAAGTTCGGCCCGTCATCGAAGGGCCCGAGATCGCCGAGCCGCGCATCGCCTACTCCGTCTGTCGGCGGCTTCAATACTGAGAGGTTCACGCGATACGTCATGGCGACAAGGGCGCCGAGCCATCTGAGTTTTTGCTCTGGCGTGCCCGCTGCGAGCGTTGTCCGATCAGTCTGAGGGGCTTCTTCGTTGTGGTACTCAACGGTGGTCACGTACCTTAACTCGGCACCTTTGTTTTTCAGTTTCTCCGCAGTGCTCTCTGGGCCTCTGCTCATACCGGTGTTGATGCCCGTGCCAGCGTTTGCCAGGTTCCAGGAAACAGCCGGACCATGAAGGGGGTGTGCGAGAAGATGAGCGCTACGGAACATCGAAAAGACAGCTCGGCTGGTCGTTTCGCCGCGGTGTTGTTCCTGTTTGCGTGGCTCGACGATCGCTGAAACAAGATCTTTGAACTGAATGCCTGCCTGGGACGCACTGCCTGCTGTATTTCCCGCTCTGCTAGTTAGCGGCTCTGCAATGACACGGTACGCCCTGCCACCTGACTTGACCGCATAGGTCACAACTGTCGGACGCACTTCCTCCGAACCAAGTAGCGCTGCGATCTCACCAGTAATCTGTTCCACGCGACGATGACGCGCTTCGTGCTGCGCAGGATCCGGTTCCGATCCGCCGACCAACCCACTCAGTTCGGAATACTTGCTTTGAAGCTGTCCGCGCTTCGGTTCCGGCTCAGCCGCAATGATTTCTTCCAGGGTCTGCTCCGCGCTTCGAACTGTAACCACTGCCCGGTTGTCCCGGCGGTCGACGGTAATCTTATGAAGCCGACGGTCTGCACCAGTGAAGCTCTTGCTGACCCGCCACCAATCCACCACCGCCTGCACACCCGACTTGATCGCGTTGAGCACTCCTTGGATCGCCGCCCGCACACCGTCGATCAGCGCCAGAATCGCGTTGTCCACGCGCGTGCGCACGTTCACGATGATCTCGCGCACGCGTTCGCCAATACCACCGAGTCCAGCGTAGTTGGCCAGGAAGCCGATCACGACCGGCATGGCATTCCGAAACGCCGATTCCAGTTTTTCGGCGGCGGGATTCAGGACGCCGTTGGCAATCTGGATGATGGCGTCGAACACGTTAATCAACATTTGAATGATACGGCGCGCGTACTCCATTGCCGTTTTAATTGCCTGGTACACGGCGAAGATCGCTTCTAAAACTCCGCTCAGTCCGGCCGATGCGGCCAGTGCTGTCAGCCGCGCGCTGATGATCGCTATAATGCGTTGCATCACCCAGCCCACCGCTGATTCGATTACGGCGTTGCCGAGATCAGAAAGCCGGTCCACGAGATGCCGCCAGATGCCGCGCGGGCCTTCGGTGAGGGCGATCCGCAGCCACTCGAGCGCGCCGGTGAGGAAGTTCAGCGCTTGTCGCAGGCGCCGGCCCGCGCCGGGAAACCGCCGGTCGATCAAGTCGATCACGTGATCGACGGACAAACCAAGCACGTCCAGTATCAAGTTAAGCCACCCGCGCCAATCCGTTATGCCGGAGGGCAACGTGATGCTGCGGTCGCCGACCGCATTGAGGAGCCAACCCTGAACGCCGAACCAGAGGTGGGACAGGATGTTGCGCATAAAGCGGCCGATGCCCATCAGGACCGTCTTGAGCGCGTTCTCGATGAAGCGCAGCGGACGGGCAAGCACTAGGTCCCAAGCCAGGGAAGCTTTGTCCAGGAGTTGGCCCATCAGGTCCAGCGGTATGCGGAGGACGCGCACGACCAGGCCGAAGGCTGTCTTCATCGCGCCAATCAGATCGAAGTTAACGAACACCTGGACCAGAAGTGTTGTGACTTGGGCTTTTGTTTGTTGCCACGCCTCAGGGCTTGACGCGAGTTCGCTGAAGAACGGAATGTTGCGCAGGATGAGCGGGATAAGATAGTCGATGAATGGGTCTCGGATGCACTTCGGAATCGCGTGCCAGATGCGACGAAAGACGCCGCCTGCAATGCGGAAAAAGTTTCCGACGACCCGTGCGATCTCCTCCAGCGCGTCAATCAGCAGCCGAGCGACCCTCCCCACACCCTGCAGGCCGCGCTGTAGCCAGTTCGCCATCCCCTGCACGCCCTCGATCGCCCATTCCAGCAGCCCACGAAAACCGCCCGCAATCCAGTTGATCAATCCACTGGCAAAGCTGAGGATGGGAACGCTGGCGACAGCATTGGATAGATTGGTGAGGCCGGTGACCACGCGCCCGAGCGCGCCAGTGATGGTATTCGCGATGCCATGAACGATGCCGCTCACTCGGTCGATGGCGCCGAGGATGGCGGGCAAGATCGTGCCGCGGAGGAAACTCTGCTGTTGCACGACCGCGCTGCGCGATCGCATGTTTTGTCGAATCCACTGAATGCCGCGCAAGATGCCCGCCGCGGCCGCGCCGATGGCGATGATGGGGCCAGCGGGAGAGAGCATGACGAGGACGCCGGCGACGATCAGCAACTGGCGCTTGAAGGGAGCAATCTTCTCCATCACCCAGTCCCACGCGGCGCTCGCCTTGCGCTGGAACCACTGTAGGATACCGTTCTGTCCTTCCTCCCCTTCGCCGATGCCGATTAGGTTCTTGAGCCAACGCCAGGCACGGCTCAGCCAGTCGCGCACTGGTTGCGTCTTCTCCCAGATCCAGCGGCCAATGCGCTCGATCTCCTCCCAGATCGCTCCCCCGATGCGCTTCAGCAGATTCCAGATTGGCGCGCCGAAACGATCCCAAAGACCCTGAAAGAACTCTTTGACCTGCATAGCGTAGTATTTCACCCGCTCGATTGCAGGCGCGGTCAGTCCCTCGAAGACCTGATAGATCTTGTCCGCGGCCTCGCTAATCGGTCCGCAATCGTTCCTCGCAATCCGAGCTCCGGCGTCGCGCAGCCACGTGAGCAGGTTGCCGAAGTGTTTGCGCACACCTGTGATAATGTCGCCGATCGCCCGTATCGGTCGCGCAGCGACGTCGATAAGTGCTTGCAGAGCGTTGCTGAGTTTCTCTTTCAGCCAGGTGAAGACGCCCTTGCGCAGAATAGGCACAAGCGACGGCGCAAAGCGCTCCAGCAGCCCCCAGACGCGGTCTTCCAGCCAGTCGACGACATCGCTAATGATCGGGATCCTGAACTTCTGGACACGCGACCCCTCCGTCCGTTCTACCACCTGCGCCCTGCCGCCCCGCCGCGCGGCAGCCGAGGTTTGTTCGGCCTCGCGTTCAAAGCGATCGCCTCCGCCTGCACCGTAAGTCTGTATCACCGGTGCGCCGCGTTGTTGCACGACGTGGGTCACCTCATGCGCCATCAACTCCACGTCAGTTGGCCGTTCGCGGGAGCCAAGGAAGATGTGCAGTCCGTAAGTGAAAGCGCGCGCGCCCAGGCTGTCGACCGCTGCGGCCGCGCGATCGTCCGTGTGTACCGACACACCTTCCAGGGATATATCCAAAGTATGTTCAAGCGCCTTCTGGGTAGCGGCAGGCAGTGACTCGCCGACGCCTGGCGCGCGAATTACCGTTCCGACCGGTTCCGGCAGTTGGCCGAGTTGTGGCGGCGCAGGTCCGGCGCTCAATCGAACCGCAGGAGGGCCGGCCGCCATCGGCCGAGCTGTCGATGTTGTGATCCGAGTCGGCGGGGTGGGCGTCTGCGCCGGTCCCGGCCGGGTGGCGGGAGAAGGGGCAGAGGCGCGGGTCGCAACTAGCGGCATGTTTATCTGCTCTTCAAAGGGCAAACCCCGCCTGCCTTGCGGTACTCGCGGCGCACCGCCTCTTCCAGGTAGGCCGCTGTGACGATGCCTCCGTCGTTTAGGGCCAACAGCGCGGCATGCAGGGCGGCGTTGCGGATCTGACTGCCGCTCAACGCGCAGCGACAGACGACCTCATTGAGCAGAGACGGGTCAAGGACATGATCGGCCGGGAGATGCAGTTGCCAGATGGACCAGCGCTCGGCCACATCCGGTGGGCGAAAATCAATGACCACGTCCATGCGGCGCTGAAATGCGCTGTCGATGTGCTCGGCGGCATTCGTGGTAACCAGGAGAATGCCGGAGAAGGATTCGATTCGTTGCAGCAGATAATTTGTTTCCAGGTTGGCATACCGGTCATTCGCCGTCTGGACGCCCGTGCGTTGCGTGAGCAGCGCGTCGCCCTCATCCAGCAGCAAGATGACATTGAGCTCCTCGGCGCGGGCGAATATCTGGCTCAAATTCTTTTCGGTCTCGCCGATGTATTTGTTCACTACCGCTGAGAGGTCGAGCCGGTAGAGATCCATTTGCAGGACCGACGCCAGCAAGCGCGCGGCGAGGGTCTTGCCCGTCCCGCTAGGGCCGCTGAAGAGCACCCGCACGCCGACGTTCAACTGCCCTTCTAGAGGGACGCCCGCTGACGTCTGCAAGCGCTCACGATGCCGACAGCGGAGTTCGAGGGTGTGCAGCTCATTCTTCGTTTCCGTACCAACTGCCAAGTGATTCCAGTCGCCACTGACAGGAACAGGAGCAGCCAATGTTTCCAGCACCTGCCGATTCAGCGTACGGCTGGCCTGTTGTACGTCCGCAAGTGTTATCGTTTCGCGTTCGGCCAGTGCAGCATATGAACGGGCGAGCCTCGCGGCGCGGCGAATGTTGCCGCTGGTCATGCGCACCTGTCCGCTTATTTGATCCAGGTCGGTGATAGTATTCGCGCCAAAGTCGGCTATCCAATGCAAACGGCGCGCGTCCGTGTCAGGAATTTCGAGTGTCACAGTGAGCGCACACTCAGCGCCCGGACCGCATAGTCCTCCTTGCTGACCGAGCACGACCACCAATGGGTCGCCGTCCTTGGTTACGGGTGGCAGCTCGGCAGTCTCCCCTGGCGCGAGATCCAGGACGACAACCGGCAGCGCGTGCAACAGGGCCGCCAGCGGTCGGATCAGCCGCCACCGCCCATCGTCGCCCTTTCCCAATCCGTTGATCTCGAGCATCCCGAGCCCAAGCCCGCGCGCGACCGCCCCCGCGACAGTCCGCCGGCCGTTATGCTGTGGACCGCGGATCACCAACGCCCGCGCGTCGCCCGACGCGAGCAGCGCCGACACTGTTGTCAATGACTGCCGCAGTGCGTCAGGCAGGATCAGTTCGTCATGCGTGGCCAACTGCTCGGGCGGGCGATAGTGTGCCCACGGCGTGATCTCCTCGCGCACCTCACCCCGCATTGCGTCCCACAGCGGCCCTGGGACCTGCAGCGCCCACTCAAGGCGCGGGGCATCGGGGTTAACGACCTGTAAAAGGCCGAGTTCTTGCAGCTGGCGGAGCTTGTCGCGCGACTCGGTGCCGCCATCCGCATCGGGCCACCAAGCGCTGAGCAATCCCAGGGTCGGACGATGCTGGCTTGGCGCCGCTTGCATCGCATCAAACAGCAGACCGAAACGAGCGTCTTCTTCGATCAACCCGATGGTTAGGAGCAGTGTGGCCGTCGCATTACTGATGCCGGACGCCTCGCTCAAGGCACGCAACGGAAGATGTTCACGAGCTCGGGCTTCCCACTCTTGAAGCCACGTATACCAATGAGACTCGGCTTCCTCCAATGACAGATCCTCGAGTCCAAGTCCGACCAGCTCGTTGTTATATCCGGCGAGAAATGGGAACTGTTCGACAACTTTCTCGAAAGAGCCGTGGACACGGCACAGGCAGGTGATGAGGCGCAACACTGCTCCATAGAAAAACAATTTGAAATGCGTCGCAGGCAGTGGTGGTAGTTGACCGAACGGATTGTTTCGGATTGCAGCCATAGATTTAGTTCATTCAAAGTGAAACGCGATGAATCGTCCGGTCGCCGGGACCCAACCCGGGTCCCGGTCCAGACCGGCCAGCCGAATCTCGATCGGCAGCTCATCCAGGGCGAAGAAAACATCCAGGCGAGTCCCGCTCACCAGCACGCGCGCGTGGTGCTCGCACAGCGCTCGCCGCAGCTCGCCGGGATCTCTCAGAACAAGTGCGCGGTTCAATCGAGCGCGCACATAAGGCATCAGACAACGGAGCCACCGCTCCTGGGGCAGGATGTCGCCGATGGCACCGGGGAACGCGCTGCGCTGGAACTCGAAAGCGGCGATGCCCGGGTAGTCTTGCGTCTCGCGTACGAGTTGTTGCATAGGATCTCCAGCGTCTAGCGGGAGGTCGAGGATCAAAAACTGCTCAGGATGTTTCACCCGAAGTCGTCCGGGATCCGTGGTCCATTGCCAAATACTTTCTTCAGAAAATGGCGCCAGCCACTCAGCGGGCAAGCGCCACCTATCTGGCGGGTCGAAGGCTTCGCCTGGCGCCTCGTGCTCGTCGCGGCCCGCCAATCGCGCGAGAAGCGGCCACGCCGGGTCGGCTTCGATGCTCTTGCCGACCAGTTCCCGACCGACCAGAGCAACAAAATCCCACAGCGGAAGAGGGATCGCAGGTTGTAGGGGACTCGTAAAGTCGCCGTAGAAATTCAAGAAGAGCCCGAGATTGACGAGATAGAAAACGCCTCCAAATGCCGTCTCGATACACGTTCCACCCGTTCTCATGATCTCACCAGCCGGATCGATAACGGAAAACGGTGACCCAGGGGGTGAAGCCGGCTTTGGCGACTCGTCGCTCTGCGAGTCTTGAGCGGTTTCTAAAGGTGACGTAGCCTCCAACTGGATGGACGGGACCGCTTGATGTCCCGAGTGTACTCCTGGATCGGCCGGTACGGACTCGGCGCGCGAGAGCTGTTCCCGTCCGTCAGGTGTGGAAACTATCATGGCGGCGGGATTTTCTTCGGGCGTTTTTCTCGTCGACCTTGCTGCAGACGTGTGTAGTGCAACGTTGAGATGGAGCCGCGAGCCCTCGGTCCCTTGGTCGGGCTGCGTTGGCGGCGAGGTAGCCGCATGGGTCGTTAGCGCTCCGGCATTCAGCGTGCCAGTTGAATCACGCAAGCGCTCTGCTCGATGCCATCGCAGGACGGTGCGCGCGAATAATGGCGCGCGCACCATCGCCGACGCGCGCGCAAGCATCAACCCTATGCCAAGCAAACATCGCTCCACCATAATAAGGCTGGGGTCCAATGCTTCGGGAGCCCACTCTGTAAACGGAGGCTGACTCGCTGGCGGCGAGACCTCGACAGAAACGACGCGCGCGGCAGGGCCGGCCGGCGGGCACTCAATGAGGGCCGCCTTGGCCGGAGCCTGCGCGTCGAGCATCAAGGGATCCTTCAGCCACGCAAGCTCGACCAGAGCGAAGCGCTCAATGATTTCGCGCAGCAGAGCGCGCGCTCGCGCTTCACCAATCGCTCGCACAAACCTCGCCGCCAGCCGCCTTTTCGCCAGATGTGCAAGCGCCGCGGGAACGCTTTCGATCGACTCAAGCCATTCGCGAATCACCGCGCTCGAGATGTCGGTCGAGCGAAACAGGCTCTTCCACCACCAGCGGGTGATTGCGGTTCCGTCGCACCAATCGGCGGCCAAGCACGCGAGCAGCTCGGCGCGATCGGCGAAGAACACCGCCTCGGCATTCGCCGGGACCGGCTCGGCAGCGGGACGCGCCGCCCGTCTCAGTACTTGCTCGACGGCGGCGGCAACCGCGCGCCCCCACTCGAGCGCTATGGAAGCGCGGCCGTCTTCGGTCTGCATCAAACCCGGCTTCGGATCGCGCAGCTGTCGAATAAAAGCAATCGCCGATGGAGGTAAAAAAGACGGCTGCAGCTCTATGGCGGACAACGCACGATCGAAGGGCATGCGGAGCGAAAGCGCATCGCGCGGGCCGCCGCGCACCCGAAGCTTTACAACGTACGTATCCTTTTGCTCGGCGATCAATCCGTCTGCCCTCGCCGGCGGCGCTCCCGCGCGCGATATCCGCCAAAACGTTGCGCCGCGCTCCCATGCAGCGCGCGCGGTTGATCATGTCCGGGGCGGAGCGTCATCATATCTCCCGACAAACGATCTGAATGGAGCTGATCTGGGCGACCGCCGCCGCCTCGGCATTGACCAGGCTTGCTCGGACTAGGTACTTGTAGTTGTCGTTGTCCACGCGGCGGAAATCCGCCTCGAGGGCCACCGCGGTCAACTCCGCCGCAGTGCCCCCGGCGCCTGTTCCTGCCGCAGCCGCGGAAACGTCCACTGCCCCGGTTTCTTCAAATGGATTGGCCGCTTCTCTCAGCGGCACGTTGATGAACTGAATGGACGTCTGAGCCGGGTCCGAGATCCGTTGCCGTAACAGCGAGACGTTGAACTGTTCAATCGTCCCCGTTCGTCTCCCTCTGACGATCATGCTCTCGATGCGAGACCCGTCAGGAAGCTGCACGGCAAACCAGCCCCTCGCGTTTGCACGCGCGCCCTCCGCGGCAGCAGGCTTGCTCGCAATACCCTCATCGAGGAGCCATTCGGGATTGTTGACGTGCCTGAGAAAGTTCGGAGCGAAGGTGAGTGTGTTGGTCGGAGAGATTGCGCCAACCCCAAGCCGCTCGGCTATTGCCAGAACCGCGGCGCGCAAGCTGTTATGAAAGTCGGGTATAATGACCTGCCCATCGTTCGCTATCGGAATGGAGGCCATCAGCGGGCGAATATCCACCGGTTGCGCGGCGGGCGCAGTAGGAGGCGGAGGTTCCGGCGCAGGGCCAAATCCTCCCGGCGGCCTCGGAGGCAGAATGATCCTGCCAGGTTCACGAATGATATCCTCGAAGAAGATCCTCGCCCGTTCGGTTCGATCTATGGTGATTCTTTCCGTTGCAGCCTCTCGTACGCCGGCCAGGACCCGTCTGTCAGCCATATTAATCTCCTTCCTTAGAGGACCATGTTTGCGAATCGGCCCAGAGCCCAAGCCGCGCGGCCAAAGCGCGAGACGCCGCGGTAACCCAGCGTATGCTTGGCGAACACCAGTACCGGTTGTACGCTCTCGCCTGTTTCCACCGCCAGGACGTTTTCCCAGATCGCATAGAGTTGAATTCGCTCGCGGGCGGCTCCGATCGGCTCGTGATAGAGCGATTCCTGGAGCAAGCCCCGCAGCGAATCGGCGTCAAGCATCGCCACCTCGCTCGACCCGCGCTCGCCGAAGAACACGATCGGATTGAAGCCGAGGGGCGCGTTGGGGCTGGCCATCGGAAGCAGCCCTGCGGCGGGCAAGAACCCAAACCGCCGCGCCGCGACGACCGAGCCGAGGTTGGACTCATCGACTCTCAGGTCTTCGATTTGATCCTCGAACTGCAGCAGCATAGCTTCGGCCTCGCTCAGGCGCCTGCGGCTGATCAACCCGGGCCAGTCCGGACTGATATGCACGTCGGTCACTTTGCGGCGAACGCTCCACAGGTCTATGAAGCGAATCCCTCCAGTCGCGGTCCAAAACAGGACCGCGAGCGGCATCTCGCAATCGGTCAATCGGTTGGGCCGAAGCCCGTCCAGCAAACCATACGTCTCGAGCGGCGGGCCGAATGGATCGGCGAGCGCGGCCTGAGTCTCGGCGATGCCGAAGCAATAGAACGCCACCCGGTTCCGAAGGCGCAGCGCATCGTTCAGCTCGTCTGGAGTGAAATCGAGTTGAATCAGACGAAACTGCACGCCCTCGACCAGGTACTTCGTGTTGCACTCCGCCGCCGCGTTCTGCAACCCGCTCACCGGCGCCCGACCTTCCCGGCCCTGCGCGGGCGAAACCGTCAACAGATACACGCCGGAACCGGTCACGTACGCTCCCGCTTGAAGCGGTGTGCACGTATCGAATGCCGCGGCGTCTGCAGCGGCAACCGCCGTGCCTTGCGGACGCACGAGCGAGAGGTCGACCGCCGTCGGAAGCTTCAAGACATCGCCGTTGCGATTGATCGCCAACCCGGGCTGAACCGTCACAATCGCGCTCAAGCCTGCTTGGGGCGCCTTCGACACTTCGAACCCGTAAGCGACCCCTTCACCGATTGCCCGACCCAGGTGACGCCGCGCCTCGCGGCTCGCGCTCTGTTCCCGGCTCAAGTCTTCAGCGGAAAGCAATCGGCCGTTGAAGAAGTTTGCCGAGCGAATGCCCCCGTCCAGTATCGGTCTCAGCAGTTCCGACGTCCTCATAAGCGTGTGCTCCCCGTTGGCTGCGCTATCGTTCGAAGCGGCTAACTTCGATCATCAACTCAAGCCGTGCAAGCTCCTCGCGATTTATCGTTTCGGCTCCCCGCGTGATCCGCAACTGAAAGCCACCGGTCTGTAGAAACCGGATGAAGGATATCGCCAACGTTTCAAGCCCTTCGACGAGTACGGGCAGTACCTTCACCACGTACTGAAAACTGCCGTCGGGTACTCTGCCGTCCTCGAATGCCACCGTAACCTGGCTGTTGCCCGTCACCTTCGCGACCAGACCGTTGTACACCGGCGGGCGCGCCGTGCCATCGCACTTCACGATCCCGGCGGCCACGATCGCGTACCTGGGCAGTCCGGCCGGGCGCTCGACGGCGTCCGCGCGGGCTGCGGCCGCGGGAATCTCGGCCTGCCATTGATTGGCCCTGAACGTTAGCACCTGTCCGTCCGCGGGCGTTCCGACGACGCGCTGGTTGCGAATCGCGACGACAGTCGTCGCGCCTACCGTGCCGGTTACATCTCCGGCAATGTTGTGGGCGCCCGGGTCGGCCCTATGCGCC
This sequence comes from Candidatus Binatia bacterium, assembly GCA_036504975.1. Classification (NCBI taxonomy): domain Bacteria; phylum Candidatus Binatota; class Binatia (SeqCode); species Binatia bacterium. The sequence goes on from DASXUF010000004.1 coordinate 15,786, forward strand.
GGTATCGGATCGGGAGGCGTGCCATGCGTGTGATCGGCTCGGCTGTACGCCGCCAGCGCGCCCGCGTTTCTCGGCTGACCAAACGTTTCCTCGCCGGCCACTGTGTTTGAAGGGCTGAGCGCCGCAGCAACCGCAGGAATGGCCGTCGGACGCCATTGGCCGTTGCGAAAAGTCAGCACCTCGTCTTGGCGCGGCGGCGTGGGGTCGATGGCGACCTGCTGAATCCTCTCCACCCGCGTCGCGGCCGCCGATCCGGTTGCGTCTCCGGCAAGATTGACGACTCCGCCGCCGGATGGCGGCGACATTACAACGTGTTCGCGCCGGCCGCCGAGCAGCGTCTCTTGCAGCATTCTAAGGTGGACCACGATGGGGCGGCGCTCCTCAGCGACGCGAATCAGATCGGGATGTTCCACCTGCCAATCGGCTCCGCCGCCCGGCACGATCGCCGGCACGTCGACTTCGGCAAGCAGCAAACACTGTTCGATCGGGACCGTCGGACCGTCGCCATTGCTCGAACAACCGTGAGCCCCGGCGAAGAAATCCGGTCTCCACTTCGGCCTGAGCTCAGTCACCCACAAGCGAAACGCCGCATTCAAATAGTCATAAAGCTTGGCGCTATTGATCACCAGCGAGGCGAGAGGCGAACCGAACATGTAATCTGCCAGCGGAGCGGGACCGGGAGCGGGCGGCGAGGTGAGCAAATGCGCCGCCGACCGAAGCGTGTCGAGGAAAACCTGGAGCGATGTGCCGGGAGACGTGTCGCTCACTTCGATCTGACGCAGCCACGCGACGAAATCCCGCACCGCGTCCTCTTCGCGCTGTCCCGGCGGGTCGAGCATCAACTCGAGCCGGAAGTCGTCCACCAGTCGCGACGGCAGCATGATGTCGTCTTCGCTACGGCAAGGCTCGCCTGGAATCGGCACCTTTTCCGACGGGCACTCGCGATACCAGAGCACCACGTAGGCCTTCACGGTCGACGGGGGCGAAGCGAGACGGGTCAACAATTTTTTCTTCGTCGTGTCGAGCTTCAACCAGTCATTTAAGTAGGCGCACTGGGCGCTGGGCACTCGAATCAACTGGCCTTGCGGGCTCAGCGCGACCCCGGGCTCGACCATCACCCGAGGTCCCTTACCGTCGCTTTCAATAGAGACTCGCAATCCCGACACCGTGCCATAGCCGACAAGGTCGCGCGCCATCCATTGATCGTGCCCCGCAAGATAGGCGAACTCTTGATTGAAGTCGTCGGCCCCCAGCACCATGCCGAGGTTGTAATTGACGTGCCGGGTCGGGTCGGGCGCCGCCGTCGGCGTCGCCACGCGTGTTGTAAAAGTGCTCATCGCATTCTCCAAACTTCTGTTGGTTCGCCATCCGAGCGGGGTTGCGGCCCCGCTCTTCGCGCTCAACTCTCCGCAGCCGCCTCGACCTGCTTCGGCTGTCGAAGTCGCCCGCGCCCGAGAATCTGTCTCCGAGCAAGGTCTCGATCGTCCGCCAGATAGCTTTCCGCGAGGTAGCCCTGATCCAGGACCATCGGGATCATCAGCTCGGGCGCGCGGCTGCCGACATCCAGCAGCGTGTCGTAGCCGAGTCTCGCCGCGCCCACTCGAAACATCGCCCAATAGAACTTCACATCGAACACGGTGTGCGCGGGCTTCTCCCAGTTCACGATTCGGGTCGCAAGCTCCCGCTGCCGGTTGAATTCGGCCTGATCGCGCCGCTTCGGGACGGGCAGCAACACGGTGAAGCGGTGGGCGGCGGCTTGCATCCGTACCACGACGCTCTCGAACCGGTACCAATCGGCAACCGCAGCCTCGTGCAACGGCAACTCGTCGAACAGCGAGATGTCGTCAAACCCGGTCCAATGGGTGCCGTAAGCGTCGTTCAGCGCGCCAACCGTTCGGTAGCGGCGCGCAAGAAAATCCTGCCAGCGTGCGCGCATCACCGACGCGGACGTGCCGGCGGTCGCGCGCCGGAATTCGTCCCAGTCTTCGCGCGGCGCCCCTTGCGTGGGTGCATCGTACGGCAGCGGCGCATTTTCAAGCTCGACCCGCGCGATGTCGCCGTAACGGCCGGCCAGAAAATCGCGCCAGAGACTTCGCTCCCCACCGAGCGACTGCGGGACGAAGCCCAGCTCTTGCGTTGCAAAGTCGCGCCAAGCGGCGCTCTTCTCGGCGACAAACGCGTTCCAGTCCGCCAGTGCGGCGCTCGCGGGAGGGAGGCTTTCCGCCGGTGTCACCGCGGCAAAATCGGTAAATTTTGTCGCGTGCGCTTCGTTGACCTCCGCGATCGTCGGGTAGCGCTTTTTCAAGAAGGCCCGCCACAACACGGCATCGTTCGACTCCGCGACCGGAGTTTGCGCCGCAGAGCTCGACCCGGTGAGCTGCTGCCAAACGGGATGGCGCAGCGAAAACGCAACGACCGACGGAAGGCCGTCCGCCGAAAAACGCGCGCGCAAGAACTCGGCGTAGCGGCGATATAAATCGGACCTGCCGTTTTGCGGCCGCCATCCGGCGCTCCGGCTGACCTGCGCGAGACCGAGGCCCGCGCTCGCCTCCATCATCGTCGAATCGCCGAGCGCGATGCCGGGGGTGCGGCGCGCGCGGTAATTCTCGACGATGCGAATCGTGTCGTGCCGCCGATTGAAGGTCCGCTGAACGTCGAAGACGCTTTCGTCGGCGCACCGTTCGAGCGCCAATCTCAAAGCGGCTTTCAAACCGTGGATCGTGCCCCGGTACTGGAAAAAATCCACCGCGTGACGGATAAACAAACGACGCTTGGCGTCGTCCCACGACGGATCGAGCGTGACTCCGAACCAACCCGCGAGCCATTCCAGGTATTCGCGCGGAACGCTGCGAACGTCGAACAGCGTTTCCGCCGCTGCGATCTTGTCTTCGATCGCGGTATAGAACCCTTCGATGTTGGCGAGAAAACGATCCAGGAAAGAAGCCGACTGCCCCTCCTCGCGATAGACCGCCGGCAGATAGTGCGCGAGATAAGAGAAGCGCGGATAGTAGATCCGCATGGCGCGCAGTCGCGGCGTCGTCCTTCCATTGCCGCTGAGCCTCAGCTTGACTTGGATGAACCGGCCGCGCGCATGCTGCAAAAGCAACTCCCAGGTCGCGTAATCCGCCGTCGAAGCGCCGGCCGACGGGCCGCCCTTTGGAGCAAAGGGTTGCTCGGAGCCGTCGCCGCGCCGGTACGGCCTCGGCTCGGGGCGCCATTCGGCGAACGCGACCTCCCTCTTCTCGTTGGCCGCGCGGCTCCAAACTTCGACACCCGTCTCAGGCGGGATGCAGGCGTCCAACATCAGGCGATGCCACCGGCAATCCGGTTCCCCGCCGTCGAGCTTTCTCGTCTCGAGCGTCGCGTTGAGTTGGTACCGCGGCCGCGGTTGCTCGACCAGCGGAATCCACCGATCGTCGAAATCGTAATAGGCCTGGTCACCCGCTGCGACCAAACCTTTGCCTCCAAACAACCGCATAGGAAAGTAAGCAGGCCGCGGATCAAGCTTGAGCTGACCGCCTTCCCGCGAAACGTTGAACGCGAAGGTCTGATTGCCCTGCTCTTCGACTACGTACAGAGCGCCGAAGAGCTCGCCATCCCGCGATGGTTGCTTCGACACGAAGGCGAAGTCGTGGCCGATCAGCGTGAACTTCCACCGGGCATGTTGCAAAAACAATGATTCGAAGGTAGCGGTTGCTTCATCGCCGATCGTTGTCCTAACAAGTTCTAAGAATTTTTTCCCTCCGGCAACCTTCCGCCCTTGTATACTTTTCAGGCCTTGCACGACGTCATGAGGAACGCTATTGGCCGTCAAAGCCGCTAAAGTTTTTTTGGTTACTACGAAACTTGCCTCTGACGAATCCTCTTTTTCGATCAAATCACACATTGCCTCGGTCGAGACCGGACCGCTCAGTTGCGTGGTAAAATCGAAGTGATAGATCGAAGAGAATCCGTTGCTCCCATTGCGGTCGAGGATCAACACCGTCCCATCGGGCAGCGCCTCGATGGCGATCGCGTCGAGGGCGGCGAGCGGGGAGGCGGCTTCGAGCGTGACGCCCTGCGCGGAAACTTGGCGCGGCGCTTTCCGCGGCTCACCGCCCGTCAAAGGCTGAAACAGGTCGCGCTCCATTTCAGCGAGGGCTTCGGCCGACGCGTTACCCATTTCAACGTTGAAACGCCTGTCGAGCGCCCAGTACCGGGGCGTCTTCGCGGGGTTGTTCGGATCGCGGTCGAGTAACCAAACTCCGCCGCCCGGCCGGGCCGCAAAATCAAACGGCGTGAATCCGACCTCTTCCGGCCACAACATCTGGAGCGGTCCCCCGCCAGCATGCAGGTCGAAGATCAACAGCCCGGAAGGTTTCAGGACTCCGGCGACCAGATAGTGATCTTCGGTGACCGCAAGCCCTCTAAACCGCAAGGCCGATAGCTTCGGCGCAGGTTCTGCGGGACTGAACGCCCCGAACTCGAACTCCGATTCGGACGGCGCGCAATCGACGGCCGACCAAAAATGCGAAGTCGTTCCGGTTCCCGCCGAATTGACCAGAATCTCCTCTTCGCTCTCTGCGATCCAGTACCAGTTGCCGTAGCGGTCGCGGTCTGAGCCTCGTCGATCGCTTAATTCGGGAGGTCTGTCTTTGGGAGCAGGTGCAAACTGAAACAACCGCGTCGCGAGCGTCAGCTCGTCGCGCTCGGAGTCCCAACGCAACCCCGCGACATCGGCGTCTTCGTCCGGTTGCTCTCGCATTTGGGCGTCTTTGGCCCGCGACTCCCAAATCTGAGCGAGTGACCGCAGCGGTCGCGAAGTTTGACGCGCCCATTCGCCCGCGCCGGGCTTCGCGCTGCTCCAGTCGCCCCTGCCCAACAGCAGGTGAAATTTTGTCCCATTCGCATCCATCTCTACCTACTTGCACTCCTCCGGGATGACCGGCACGGGAACCAGCGTCGGAGCGCCCGGCGTCTTTCCGCCGCCAGACCTGCCGCGCAACTCATCGAGCGAAGACGGTGCGCCGATACCGACCGAGATTCCGGCTACTCGCGGAAGCTGGAGACCCTTGATGTCCATATAGTCCTTCGCCCCTTCCAGACCTTCAGCCAGCAATACTTCATTGACGAATGACACTCCGGGCACTGCGCTCGCCTTTGCCATCAACTCGAGTTTCACGACCGGCTTGCCCAGCGGCCATCCTCGATCGACTTCGCCCGACTGATCCGCCGGTGATTCCGGACCGCCCTCGAGCGGCGACAGGAATTTGAGAAGTCTGCTCTTCACCGCCTCACGCACCTCCGCCGTGCTTCGACCCGACTCGACGTTGATTCCGACGGATATCCAGACCTGCTTGTAGTCCGGTCCGCGCAAGAACACCTCCGTCGTCACCAGCCTGCGGGAATCGAGATAGGCGCAAACGGCGTCCAGGAAATTCCGATTCGGCATCGGCGCGTCGGGCTGTGCCGGGTCGTATTTGGGAACGATCATCAACGTAACCGCGCCCGGCGCGTCGCCCGCCGCGCTCGAGCCGAGCTCGGGGCTGAACGCCGGCAAAACGTCGACTCGTCCGATCTCAACGCCGGGCGTTCGGCGTGTGATCGTTTTAAAGTCGGCGGCGCTCACCAGACGATCGCGATGCTTGAGGGTGCGCGCGATCTGCTTTTCACCTTCCGTTACGGTTTCCGCTTCAGCGCCGCCCCAGGTCGAAACCGGATTGGCCACCTTGAAGCCCGCGGGCAGAACCGGACTGCTATTGATCGAACCTGCGTTGACGTTGCCGGCGCGCCCCACGGCGTAGTCGTAGTCCACGCTGATCTTCGCGCCGCGCGGAGGTCTTGCGCCATGCTGCCCGTCGCCGAACTTGATCTCGCCCGATTCCGCGTTCACCGTGAAAACCTTCACCGACTCTTTGGCCGCGGCGTATCGGCCGGGCGGGTTGCGCAAATCCGGCACCGGCACCTCCGGACCTGCACTCAGGAGGTCCTCGACCCCCGACCATTCCTCCGTGTCGGGCTTGCTTCCCGCGGCAGCCGGCAATGTGACGAAGACCCTGATCGATCTGGGTATGACCGGTATCTTCGAAAGCACGGCCGATTGATCAGGCGCGCCGGTCCCAGCGGGCAACAATTCATTCGCTACATGCGCGCGCTGGGAGACAAAGACCGAGTTGATCCCCGCCCACAGGAGATTCACCTGAGCGGCCGCCGACGCTTGAACCCGCAGCCACGTGATCAATCGGTCGCTTAGGTTTGAGTCGTCGATCGCGGGGGGGAAATTCATCACGCCTGATTCCAGGGGATCGAGATTGTCCCACAGCTTAAGCTCGCCCGCCGGCGGCAGCGTGATTTGAGCCGTGCCGGGCTCGGCCAGCAGGTTGCCGCTTGCGACGGCGTCGAGCGGCCGATAGCGCGGCACGCGCTCGCTCTCTAAGCTCGAAAGCGTTTCGCCGATGGGCATCTCGTACTTCAACAGCGGGTCGCCTTCGGGATTGGCGCGCCCCGCGGGCTTTAATACGCGGGCGGCATCGTCGAGCGCCGGAACGACGCCGAGCGTCAGCGTCTTTCCCCCGATCGCCGCGCGCACCCGCTCTCGAAGCTTCTCGCGCTCCTCTTCCGTGTTCGCGGCGGGCTTGTCGCTTTCACGCGCGAGCAACGCGATCCAAAGCGAGCCGTCGATGCTTTGGCGCCCGAGGTCGAGCGCCGCCCCTCCCGCGAGCGGGAACGTCGCCGTCTCGTAAAGCTGCGCGGTCGCGGACAATTGCGGCTTCAGGAACGACGCATAGAGCTGCTTGTAATAGTCGCGCAGCTCGCCGGACGGCTGCTCCAGCTCGCGCTTGTAGAAAAGCTTCGCTTCGATCGGCAGGACATCGAGCCCTTGCAGCGTCCGAAACGGGACCTGGCCCGCTCGCACTTCGAGGTCCCGGCTGAGGGTCACGGTCTCGAGCGGGCCGCGCTCGTTGACGAAGGTGACGAGACCTCTGGCGCTCGACGCCGGCTGCAGCCCGATGCCGAGCAGTTGAAGAAACTTCCGGCGATTACGCTCGGGGATCTGATTGCTGCGATACAGCAGGTTCTCCGTCAGGAACGCGAAGACTTCGATCAGAGTGACGCCCGGATCGCTCTTGTTAAAGTTGGTCCATTCCGGCGTGTGGACCGGTATCCGCGCGAGCGCTTCATCCAGAAGCTCCTGGTATCTGCGATCATCCAGAGTCGGAACCGTGACCGGCATTCAGCACCTTTTAGCCTGCGAGCGCGACATTCAAACCGACGCGCTGTCGCTCGCCGGTCGCCACCAGCTTGTAGGTGATCGTAGCGACCGCGGACTGGGGATCGGCCGCGTCGGGCTCGACGCTCACGGACTCGACGCGTATGCGGGGCTCCCACTGCTCGAGCGACTTCTGCATCTGGTCCGCGATCAGGTGGCGCGTCGTCACCGTATTCGGCTCAAATAAGAACCTGGATAAGCTTCCGCCGAAATCCGGCAAGCGCAGCCGCTCGCGGCGCTCGGTCATCAGAATGACTCGAATCGTCTCGCGCACGTTCTGCTCGCCTTCCGACCAAGCCACGCGGCCGTCGGCGCCTACACGCGGCGGAAAGCTTATCCCTCTTCCGAACAAACGACCTTGATCGATCATGACTTCTTCGCCTTAAATCCCGGCAGCGGAAAACACATAATGAAATAAGGGATCCAGCGAAAGATGATGTCCAGCAGGTTCACGATGATCAGCAGGAGGATCAGCGCGCATATCGTGATGATCGGAATCGACAGCGAGCAGATCATCCCGACCTGGAGGCTTGCATCTTTCGGGTCCTTGCACGGACCTTTGTCCGGAACCGACAGATCTTTATGCAGCGGCCACGGAAGCACGGAACGCACCAGGTCCCCCAGCGTCAGGCCTTTCACGCGATCGATCTGGCCGCAGAGCATGTCCGAGATCAGGAAGGCCGCTTTCTTGTCGAACTTCCTCAAACCCGCCGGCGAAGTATCAACCGGCAGCGCGATTCGGATCGGGCGAGCGGGCGCATCCGGATCGAAAAAGCCCGCCATTTGAAACGGCCGCGTGGGCGCGCTGACGATGCCGGGCTCCAAGGGTCCGCAGTTGGGCCGCTCGAAGACGCAGCGCATGACGAACCATCCCTCACGCAGGTCGAGCGGAGTCTCCGCCCCAATCGCCGGCGCAGGCATCGGTTGATCAGGCAGAGGAGGCAACGCAGCTTGAATCAGGTCGGAAAGATGATCGATGCGTCCCAAGGCGGCCTTGAGCGGGTCCGGATCCTCCGGGCCGGGCGCGGGCGGCGGAAACGGCCCGACGAACGACGTGTCTGTGGGCGCGCCCACATCCGCGAGCGGAAATAGAAAAGGGGCCCAGACGCTCGCCGCGTTTGACGCCGAACGGTTATAAGGGGCGGTTACCTTATCGAGCTTGTCTTCGAGCGCGGCGGCGGAAGATTCATCGAGCGATGACCCGCCGAGCATCCGCAACAGCGCCTCTGCCAGCGACTGCGGAATCGTCGCGGGGTTTTGATAAGGAGTGCCTATTCTCAAATCCGAAATCAAGTTCGTCCCGAGCCGGGCACGGTTCAAGGCATCGATCAGCGGCAGCTGCTCAGGACGCGGAGAGGCGCGTCCCGCAAGCGCTTGAACGATTTCTGGAAGGTGTTCTTTGAGGAGCTTGGCGAAATCCAGAATGATGTACCACGAGACGGTTTGGATCTGCTCGCGCGCCGCCTTGAGCGATGTCCGTTTAGCGTCGGGCGGCAGCGGCTCATCTTTGGAAGGAAACTCGGCCGAGGCGGGCGGGCTCTGCATTTGCCGCGCGGCGGCGGCGCGCTCGATCAGCCGCTTCCAAGGTTCGGTGACCTGCGTCCAGACCAGTGACATTCTCGGGTCATTTTTTTTCGCCGCATCGCTGGATGGGCCAGCGGACTGCGGGTCGCCCGCCGGACGCCGCGGCGCTCCCATGTAGCCTTCTCGCCTGCCGACCGGCACCAGCCCGGCAAACAATCTTCTCTTCCGTTCGTCGTCCTCGGTGAAGCTCACCGGGAAAAGCGGCAGCCGCTCCTCGCCCGGCAGCACGACGGCTGGAGCCGCGCCCGGGACCTTTTCGAGCTTTTGCCAGCCGGCGCCCGCAGGGGACCCGACCATGGCGTACTCGTCCCACGCGCTGGGATCGACATCCGGAAGGTCCGTACGCGGGTCCGGCAGCTCCGATGGAAGCAATCGCCGGATCACGAAGTTCACTTTCTCGTTCTTTCCGGCGTCCAACGCTCGATCGGGGAAACCGACGACGCCGCAAACCAAACAGGCGCTGACGAGATAGTAGCGCTGATGCGCAGGTTGATAGAGCTTGAGCGGCGCGGCTCTTCGCGTCTCGCCATTGGACACAGCGCCAAGCAAGGACGATCGGTTGCGCGCGCGTTCCGCCGCCCGCCTGACGCGATCGAGCTTGCGCGCGAAACTCGATCGCGGCTCGGTAAGAGACAGCAATCCGGTTGCCTCGCGTGTCTCCAACGGACCGCGCCACGTTTCTTTGATCGCGACCAGATCCCGCAGCTTGTCGGAATCGGTCTCCACGATCTTCAAGAAATCTTCCATAAAAGAATCCGCGGCAAAGCGCAGAATAGCCGGCTCGCGCATCTTGCCTTGCGCGGCGAACCCCTCGAACGCCGTGGCCTCGAGCCACAGAGGAGACGGGGCCGCCCATTGAACCGGGTGCTCGATCATCGCGTCACCAGATGTTTCCCGCGCCGGGCGTGTAAGAGGCGCTGATTACGCTGTTGCTGATTACGGTGTCGGCCTGCACGACGCCGCTGAACTTCGACATGCCGGCATCGACGGTGACCATCCCCGCGGATATGGCCACCTGACTCGCGTTGATGGTGACCTTGGCCGAGGCATTGACGGTGATGCCGCTGGTTTCGAGTTTCACGGAATTGCCGTTGCTGTCGACGATCTCTACAGAGCCGGGCCCGTCTTTCATCGTCATCTTCTGACCCCCGGGAGTCTCGAGGATCAGCTTTTCCTGGCCGTCGGTGTCGTCGAGCGTTACCTTCACTCCATTGCGCGAGCGGATCACTTTTTTGTAATTCTTGCCCGCGCCATCCATCGATTCCGGCGGGGAATCGGTCCCATTCCAAAGCCCGCCGAGGACGTATGGCCGGCGCGCGTCGCCGCTCTCGAACATGACCAGTACCTCATCGCCGATGTCGGGAATGAACCAGCTCCCGCGATTGTTTCCTCCCATCAGCGTCGCCATCCGCGCCCAAGCCTCGTAGCGCCCGCCGCCGGTGTCGGGCGACCACGGCAACGTCACCTTGACCCGCCCCTGCCCGTCAGGGTCGTTGACGTCGCTGACGAGCGCCGGGTAAACACCGTACCAGCGCCCGCCGAGCCCGGCGGGCACTCTCGAATCGACGATGGTTTCGATATGGACCGTTTCCAGCACGCGACTTCCTTACGCCCTGCCGAGGCCCGGCCTCTCAGCGGTAAATTCGGTCCGGATTCCTTTCGCCCCGTCGAAGACGTGCTTGACCTCCGACAAGTAATACTTTCCGCTGAACAGCGGGCCTAGTGCTTTTAAATCGACGTACGCGCCGACGCGCAGCTTGCTACTGGTTTCGGCGACTCCGCGGCCGACGACGAACCGCCGCGCGCTCATTTTGAAGTAGGCTTCCGCCTCGGCCTGGACCTCCTGACTCGTCAGCGGGACCGTGTGAACCAGCGATTCCTTCCTTTGGCCGAAAGCCGACCGAAGAATGCTCGCGCCGCTGGCATCGCCGTTGAGTTCGCCGCTGACCACCGAGTCGGTCGCTTCGAATTTCAACTGTTGTTTGGCGGCAACGTCCCACCCGCCGACCGTCACGCTCGTGCGCTGGCCGGCGGTGTCGGCGATCACCGAGAACTCACGCAGCTTGTTGCCATAGCTCATCTCGAACGCGCCCTGCGAACGGCGGGTGCGGGGCTTTACGTTCATAGCGTTGTTATCCATCCACAACTCGACGTCGATCGAGCGGGCGCGCTCGCGAAGAAAGGCCAGGTCGCTCTGATTGACCTGGGCCAACACCTTGTAGCTCGGCCCGGCGATATCGATGCTCGCGCTTAAGCCATGCTCGCCGGCGATCTGGCTGAAGAGGTCCCGGTCGCTGACGTTTGAAAATGCGCGCGTGCGCCGGGCCATCCGCAGATCCTGAAAGCGGTCCTCCGCCAGCGCGGTGATTTCGGGCGCTTGCCCTTCGGGAAAGGTCGCTTCGAGCGCGGTGATTTTGCCGTCGAATATCGCGTCGTCGCCGAGCTTGATCTGAAACGCCTGGCCGAAGTCCAAGGTCCGGCGATCGAAGTAGAGAAAGTTCGAAGCGCCGTCCCTGGCGCCGAGGTTTCCGAAGGCCGCCTCACAGCGATAAAGCCCGCCGGTATTTTCGACGATCAACAACCGCAGCAGGCCTCCGCCCAGTTCGGGTTTCTCCTGCCCGCCGACGACGATCGTCGGGCGCGAAGATTGAAATCCGCCGTCTACTGTTCCCGGCATAACTTATCAATGCGCGCGCACTCGGGCGCAGCGTTCCATCTGTCGCGCGACCGCGCGCTCGATCTCGCGCGGGTCAGGGGGCGACGCGGAAGCTTCGGACGTGGAAGGCGCGGCTCCCGCGCTCGCCGCCGGCGCTGCGGGAACGACTTCAAGCTCGTTGATCACGACTGCCATATTCAACCCTCCCGTTTCGGCCTCACCGGTTCAGACTCGCTCCTGCTTGTATGCCCAGGCTCGCGCGCGGCGCCGAAACGCTTGCGCCCGCCGCAACACCGGCGGTCGCTGCGGGCAAGCTGGCGCTCATATCTATCAACTGACCGGGCTGCAGCATGCGCGGATTTTCGATACCGTTGGCCGCCGCGATCGCTTGCCAGTTGTCGCCCTTGCCCTGGCTGTCGGCCAGCGCCTGCAAAGTCGATCCTGCGGGCGCCTGGGTCAGCGGCGTCGTGCCGGCCGGTGGAGTCACCCCGGCGCCGGGCTGCGCGCCCGTGTCGCGAAACGTAAACTTGCTGATCTTCTGCTGCGTCAGGTTGATTGACATGCTCGCGCGCAACGGTTTGCCCTCGGGCGAGAAGAACTCGAGTGACTCTTCGAGCGACTCCATGACGCCGTCGAACTGAAACGAGCCCCATAAAAATCGCGCAGCCGGGGGCTTGAACTTTTTGCCCTCCTCTTTCGGCGTGATGAAGAACGCGACCTCCTGCGTCAGCATTCGAACGTCGGTCACGCTCGTCTCGCCTTTAGGCGTGGCGCCGTCGGGAATCGGCGCCGTGACATCGAACCACAGTTGAAGAGAGAGCTTGGTAGTCCCCGCGCCTACGAATTGCCTTGCCGGCGAGCCGCTCTGGTCTCCCGCGCCCGAAGACTGCTGGATCTGGTTGGCGAAGCTCACCTTCAACGACTCGGGATTGAACTGCACGGTCACTTTTTTGCCGCCGCTCTTCTCGGTGCTGAAGTCGTCTTTCAGCTCCCACAACTGAGCCTTTTCAAGTTTGAGTTCCATACCTCGGTGGCCGCTGGCCGCTAGCTCGACCCTTTCAATGTGAGGGACTCGTAGGCCAGCTGCATTTCTTCGATCGCAATGGCGCCGTCTTTCGCGCTCATGGCCGGCGCCTTGAGCTTGACCGGAACGCAACGGGCCAGCACGAAACGCGCGCGCTCCGTCTTTCCGTCGGGCGCGAACAACACGACTTCCGCGTCGGCGCGCAGCGACCGGTCGGTCAGCATCGTCGAACACCAATTCCAGAGATCGAACGTCGCGGTCATCCCCCGCTTCAACGTTAGCTGGCCGTAGTTCATCGGACCGGTCAGTCGAATCTGTTTGCCGTTGTTGCCCCCCTCGCGAATCGTTTTCACGTCCATGGTCATTTCTAACCCGTCGCAATCGGAGAACGACGCGCTGCAAACTTTCTCGGAAACGCCGGGCACGCTGATCTCGACCGCGAAATTGAACGCGGTGAACGGGTACACGACGGTCTCGTTCGCAGGGTTAGCCATTTTTTAGCGCGTTTCCACCACAAAACTGCGATCGCCGGTATGCACCAAACGGATCGCCATGAAAGTCATCGGCAACGACGGCGCCACCCGAAGCTCGACGATGAACCGTCCCTGATCCACGCTTTGAAGCGTATTCGGCGGATCGCCGGTCACCACCTGAAATGAAGTCTGCGGAGTCGCCCCGGCAAAGGCCCCGCGCGCGAACATCTCGCCGAGCATCGCTTCGAAGCCGCGCTGCACCATTCTGCGAAACGAATCATCGTTCGGTTCGAACACGTAGCGCGTGCCCAGCCTCAGCGCCAACCGCCGCAGCAGGCTGAGCAGGCGCCGCACGTTGATCGGTCTCAGATCATCGTCTTCGGAAAGCGTGTCCGCGCTCATGGCCATAAAGCCGCGCGCGTCTTGCCGGACGATGTTGATGCGCGCCTCCTGCAGATCGAGCCATCGATCGCTTCCGATCGCCGGCGTCAGCGCAACCGGGCCGCGCAGCGCTTCGTTGGCCGGAGCGATCCACGCGCCGCGGCCGAGAGAGCGCGCGGCGATGACACCGGTGGCATCTCCATCGGGCGGGCACGCGCTGAAGCGATTCCGCTGTTCGCCGCCGATCAACCAGGGGTGGTAAATCGCGCCGTGGCTGAAAACGGCCGCTTCTCCCCCACCCAGCGGCCGGCTGGGTGCGGGCACATTTCGCGAGTAACCCTTGCCTTGGAACTCGAATCTGAAGCGCCCATCGACATCGATCTTTGCGCCCGCGGGAGACTTGAGCGTCTTCACGTAGGACTCGGCATCGTCTTCCCGATAATGTTCGGGAAGCGACAGCACGGCAAAGAGATCCCCGCGCGCCGCGCACATGCGCAGGAGCGCGCGCTGCACCGCCAGCAGTGACCGACTCGAATAATCCTTGACCGCCGTCAGTTGGTAGCCGCCAAGCGCGGACACACGAACCCCGACGCCGTTCGACCAATCGCTGGTCTTGCGAACCCGCTCGACTCGAATCCGGTAGTAATACTCGCCAGGCGCTCGGCCTAAGATGACGAAGCTCTCTTCGCCGCCCTCGTAGATCACGGCAGCGTCGCTGAAATTCGGACGCGAGGACTGTTCGAGGATGAATCTGGATTCAGACGGCGGTGATGACGAAGACCAGCTGAGCGTGAAACTGCCGCCCGGGTCGGGCGCCTGCGGTGGCCGGAGGGACGGCGGGGGAGGCGCGTCGGCGTCGCAGTCGAGAAAATGGCCGCGCTCTGGAGCGGTGGCCAGCGGAACCTTCTCTTCGGATTTGCAGTCGCGGAAGTGCCACCACTCGGGCCGCTCGATCGGCTTCGAAGGCTCAGGCACGGGCTCGGGCAACGGCTTCGCCCGGCTCCAGCCGCGATGGATCGCGTCAGGCACCGCGATGATCGTCGCCTCTTCGATGCCGAAGGCGGCGTGAACGCCGCGCAAATGTCGGGGTTGCGGGCTCAGGTAACGCAAGAAGTCAGCTTGCTCGCTGAAACTGGTCGTGCCCGTCTCGACCAGCTCGGGATCGAGGAACAGACCTGCGTTGAAGTCGCCGAGCCCGTCGCGCTCCGGCGGCAGTTCTTCCGTTCGCAAGCGCCCGAGGTATTGCAGGGGCAACGCCGACATGTTGACGGGGAAATAAATGGCCGTTCTTGGTCCTGCTCCGGCAAGCGGGAAGTTTGACACCCTGCTCTCCCGCCCCAGATCCGGCCGCTGCTTGTCGAAAGCGAGCGCGACACGTCCGGGTTCGAATGCTTCGCCTTGCTGGCCGTAAGTTTGAAGACTATAAAATTGGCGGTCGGACGACAGATCGCCCCAGAAACGGGGATGCCGCGCGTTGAAGCCGAGCTCGGTCATGCGCGTCGCCTCGTCGTTGCCGCCCCGGACCCACATCTCGAAGCTGAGTTTTTCTGCGATCGGGAGTTCGGCCGGTAGCGCCCGTTTTTCCCCCGACACAAGCAGACCGTCTCCGCGCAGGCGGGCAGCTCGGCGCAAACCGGAGATATTCTCCGAGCCCGAGTCGGCGACTCGCATCAACACGGTCCGCTTGCCGGCGCTTAATTGAATGAGCGAGCCTGGCGCCGGAACGTTCTCTGTAGAATCGAGCAGCGAGATTTCCAGCTTGTCGCGGGAATCGTCGGGCCAGTCGATCCGGGCCTCGATATTCTCGCTCTCGAATCCGGGCAAGGTCTCATCGCCGCCCGTTGGTTGGACGATAACTCGATTGTAGACTCGCGCAGACGCTGCCGTTTCCGGGGAATCGCTCTGGCGCGGCAGCGGCTGCAACCAAAGTTCTCGAGCACCCGCTATCCGCAGATGACCGCGATCGGACGGCGGACTGTCGAGCGCTTCCGACACCGACTCCACGACGATGACCGCAGCGGTGGCGTCTTTAAAGCTGAGCCGTAGCAGATCTCCCTCGACAACGTCGCCCGCCGCGGCGCGAAGCTCGATCACCAGCGAGTCTTTCACAACGCCGCCCAGCTCTACCGGCGCCCGGACCATCGAGATCACCTCGATCGGTTGAGTAAGAAGCGCCGAGCTGGTTCTCAGCGAATCCGACCAGCTCCCTTCGGAGCGCGCGCGGGCGAGCGCGGGACCGACGAGCGCCAATTGCCCATCGCCATCGAACACGGCCATGGCTAGGCCGGGGATCGGAAAATAATTGTAGGCCGCGGCATCCGACGCGACGCGAATCGCCCAGCAGCGACGGCCGCCGTTGCGAAAAAAACTTCTGACTGCGGGCCCCAGATGCGCGTAGACCTGCCGGCAGCGCTGGCTGTCCCATGCAAGCGGCGCGTCCGCGCCGAAGACCTCCGCAAAGTGATCAGGCCCTTCGATCACGACCGGCGTATGCAGCGGTCCTGACGCCGCGAACCCGACAAACACCGCGATGTCCATGCGTGGCAGCGCTTCCGCCAGCAGCGGCACCGAGGTCTCGAAACGAAAGCCGGGCAATCGACGTGCAGCGTGTTCCCCCAACACCGTCTATTCCATCTCCAGGCGCTCGTAGGCGAGCGTCAACTCTTCCATTGCCACATCGGTGCCCTTGGCGTTCAGCGGGCCGCTAACATGCTTGATGATGCGAGACCGCAACAGTTTCCAGGTTTGCACGATCTTGGTATGGTCCTCGTTCTGCAAATGGACCGTGACGGTGCGCTCGGCGTTCTGATTACCGTTGCGGATGTCGTTAAGCCACTGGTACAGATTGAGGGAGCCAATCACCCCGCGCTTCAAGGTGACGTCCGTAGCCTTGTTCAGCCCAGTAACCTTGCGGACGCTGTTCTCCTTCGAGTTGCCAGTACGGTACTCGGCCACGGTCACCTCCATGCCAATGTTGCTGCACTCCTGGAAACCCGCTTCCGGGCCGTCGGTGTTGCCGGTCCCGAGGTCTACGAGAAAATTGAACTGCACGTAGGGACGGTCACGTAGCTCAGCCATACGATTCTCCTTTCGCGCCTAAACTTTGCGGTCCGCCGTCCATTGGCCGATACGGAAGATCACAAACTCCGCCGGCCGCAGCGGCGCGACCCCGATCAAGCAGACCAGCCGACCGTTGTCCAGATCGTTCTGCGTCATCGTCGATCGGTCGCACTTTACGAAATAAGCCTTCTCGGGCTTCTCTCCCAACAGCGCGCCGCTCACCCACTCGTTCAACAGGAAATCTTCGATCGTTCGCCGGACATTCGCCCACAGCGCCTCGCCGTTGGGCTCGAACACCGCCCATTGCGTGCCCTTGTCGATCGAGCGCTCGAGATAGGCAAAATAACGGCGCAGGTTGACGTATTTCCATTCGGGGTCCGAGCTGATCGTGCGCGCGCCCCAGAGCCGGAAACCCCGCCCTTCGAAGAAGCGGAAGCAGTTGATGCCTTCGGGATTGAGAACTTCCTGCTGGGCTTTGTTGAGAAGCTGCTCGAAGCCGATGGCCAGGCTGACGACTTCGTTGGCCGGAGCTTTGTAGACGGCGCGATTGATGTCGTTGCGCGCGTAGATGCCCGAAACGAATCCGCTCGGCGGAAGATTGAGTTCTTCGCGCGTGATCGGATCGAGAATCGTTACCCACGGGTAGTAGAACGCGGCATGTTTGGAATCGAGTTTTGCGCGCACCCGGCGCACGTCGCCGACGCTCATGCCCGACGGGCTGTCCAGCACCGCGATGCGGTAACGCATCCGCTCGGCGTGGTTGATGAGCAGCCCGAGAATGCTATTCGCGTCATCGCGAAACTTGTCGTAGTCCGCCGTGCACCCCGGGGCAGCCACGATCGAAATGTCTTCGACGTCCTCGAATTGCTTGAGACCCGTCTTGTAGGTCTCGTCCGGATTGTCCTTGCCTTCGTATTCGCTGGCGCCGGGACGCAGGCCGTCGTTGCCGCCGCTGAGCTGAATCTCTTCGGTGGTTCCAAGCGTCAGCTTGTTCGAAAATGTGAGCCCGCGAGCGCTCTCATCTGGAGTCAGCGTCAAGAGATTCCGAAACAGCTCCTGGACGACGGCCAGTCCATTCACGCCCGCCTTCGGTTTTCCCAATACGAGCGGCAGCGATCGGGCTTCCGACAATGTCGCCGGATCCGCGCGGAAGCGGGCAAACACCGAATCCGGCACGCCGGCGCGCTGGTGCAGGGGGTCGAAAGGCAGGTCGGACCAGGCGCCCAAGTCGTGCTCGCGGTCGCTGGAAAGCACGCTCACGGTGAGCGTGAGCACGTGCATCGCGTCGCTTGCCCCGGGCTTGGGATCTACGTTGAGGTTCAAGCCGGCCAGGTCGACCGTATTGCTAGGCGGCGAGGCGTTTGCCGGCTGAAAACGCCAGCGGTCGAGTGTTTTCTCTTTCGTCGGGTCGTATAGAGCCAAATAAAGTTGACCTTGTGTGCTTCCGGGAGGACTGCCCGCCCGGAACAACACGACTACGTCGCGATCGAACAAAGCCCCAAGCTTAGGCCGGTATGGCGACGAGGGCGGGCTGCTCAGCAAGCTCAATTCGGCATCCGGTATGCGTTCCGCGCCGAGAATATTTTGCCCCGCCCTGGCCGTGATCTGCACAATCAGATTGCTCGCCGCACCGGGGAAGCGAGCGCGTATTTCAACGGAACCAAAGTTTTTTCGCCCATGGCCATCATCCCACCGAAGATCGCCGCCAACGCCACTGGATTGCGGCTTGGTAAAGTCCGGCGGGTATTCCCCTCTCAACGGACGAAACACACGCGCGACGTAAAGCCGCTTTCCACCCTCGGTGAAAAACGCGCGCACGGCATGCCACAGGAAGTTGTCGCTCTCCGCGGTATTGGTGGGTTGATCGCCGCTGCCGGCAAATACCAGCTTGCCGCCGCCGGCGTAGACGCGCTCGAACTCGCTGAGGCTGGTAATGACATCCGCCGGCTCGGTGACGGGCCCATAGCGGCAGGGCCCGATGAAGCCGGTCGTCGTGGTGCTCACCCCTTCGATCGATTTCGAGCGAAATGAGGTCTCTTCGACATAAACTCCGGGCGCTAAATATTCTGGCATATTTTCCTCCTGAGCATTCCTAAGGCGGTGACCCCGCCGGGATAATCAACAACGCGGATTTTGATTGCGATTTAACAATGAGTTCTTTGCCGAACTGCAATGACACTTCAGTCAACGGGATCGGCGGCGACGGGGAAGATACCACCGTCGCCGGCGCTTGATTAAGCACATGATCCAATTGTGGAATCCGAGGACTCGGTCTCCCTGGCGAATAGAACGCGTGCAATTGGATAGGCCAGGTCTGTTCGAATAGCGGCCGGCGCTCGCTTCCCGGCGGCGAACCTGGGGGTGAGGTCACCGAGGAATGCAATGGTTCGGGATAGGGAAAAATCAGGGCGACGCGTCCCTGCCGGTCTGCCAAGCCACGCACCGGCGGTTGCCCCGCCATACGCGCTTCGAGCAGAGCCCAAGGCGCGGGTTGATCCGCCCGGAGGTCCCACAGGTCCGCCCGGATGACAGCCATCCCACCCGGTGCCGAACGGGCAGGGGCCGAGAACAGTGGCACACCGCGCGCCACGGGGGCGAGAGGCGAACCCATGGGTCTTTCCTCCCAGGCGAACAGACCGCGCACCGGAAGATTGGCGGTGAAGGCGAACGGCTGAAAGCGGCCCTCATTATCAGTCACCTCAACGACAAAAGGCCGTAATTTTGGTGGCGGGTTTTCCCAAAAATCCTTGTCTCCTGCACACTGCTCGATGTCTGACAACCCAGGCACGTGCGTCAGCACATAAGTGCCGGAGCGATTAGGAAACCCGAAGATTGAACGCGCCGGATTGCCCTTCGGGTGAGCTCTTACCGTCAGGCCTTCGCTGACTGCGTGACCCGACACTCCATCCCAGAAGCGCACGCCCAGTGGGGCAACCAAGCTGATGCGTTCAAGCACATGAACGTGATCGATCATGGTGTCGGCCCCTTGCCTGAATCGAACACCCGCGTCTGCATTGGAGCCCCATCGGACAACTCGACGGTCGATTCAATCGCGATCATCCGGACGACATAGGCCATCGAGGTTTGAACTTTCGGTTTAAGTTTGTCCCAGACGGCCGTCCAATCTTGCAAAGAGAGTGGTTCACAAATCAACTCAACGGTTTCGTTCGGATGAAAGGTCTCAGTCTCTGGCATTTTATAGTTCAACAACCCAGCCGGCAGGATCGGCATGTCTTCCAATGCCCGGATGCTCCAGCCAAGCAACCGTTGCTGTTCTTCAGGGTCTTTTGCCCAGGCAGTGAGCAGATAGTGGAGGTCCACCGGGAGTGAAGGACGATAGCGGCGACCATCCGGTCCGAGCCGCGGCGGCATGTTGCGCACGGATCCATTGACAGCCACCCGGTAAAGGTACAGCGAGATGCCTTCTTCCATCGGCTTTTCGAAATCGGCGTTCTGATAAAGCTGAAAATCCGCTTTCGGGAATTCGGACCGCGGACAAGCGTCTCTCAACAATCCCAATAGGGCTTGACTAGTCGCGGCAATCGCGCGGTGAGTGGCCAAGAACGGCGTCTCCTCTCTGCGCTCAGTTATCGTTTCTGACGGCTCCGAGGGTGTGTTCCTCTCGGAGCGATAAAACTTCTTTCGCCTGCCGCCGGGATAGGCGCCAGGATCGGTCCGCTCCTAGGAGCCTTGGTTTCGCTTCGATGCTTCTAATCCGACTGCTGCAAAAAATTCCTGATCTCTGCCAAATGATTTTTGTTCAAACCGTAGAAAGTCTCGGAGGATCCGGTCTTTCTCTCCGTCAACCAGCCCTTTGCAGATACTAAAACATCCAGGACTTCCTGAACTTCCCTTTTTCCTCTATTCACCCCGCTTGGGAGCCAGAACTCGAGAATCCCGTCAACCGTGTCTTTCGCGTCAGGATGATCGACGAGGTAGCGTAAAACCTCCTCGATCAACTTCTGATACCCGCCAGATGACGGTTGATCGTCCAAGAACGAAACCTTCTTTCATTTAAGGCTCGACGCAATGCAAAGAAGAGACCAAGAGGTCCGGCTGAAAAATCATCCTGATTTTACAACCGTGCTTGGCGCGACGCCGTTGGCAGTGCGGCTTCGACGCCGCATGCCGCCGTCACCGGTTCTGCGATAGGCGCTAAAAATGTATATACATTCATAGTGCGGCAATCGTGCTGCAGGAGTGCGGCGCGGCTGCCGCGCCGGAGCCGGATCGGAAAAGATAAAGGAAAAAAGAGACTAAATTTGAAAGGAGTGTCGCTCGAGGCCGTATTTACGCACCAGCCGCTGGAACGATCGGCGCTCTTTACCGGCGGCCTTGGCCGCCTGAGTGATGTTCCCCCGGCAGGTGGTCAAGAGATTCGATAGGTAGCTGCGCTCGAATTCCGCCACGGCTTTTGTCTTTGCCTCGCGGAGCGAGCCCTGCTCCGGTATCTCCACGGCGAGGGAAGTCGGCAGATCGAAATCCTCCCACCGAAGCGTTCCGGAAGTATTCAAGGTCATGGCTCTTTGAACCGCGCATTCCAACTCCCTGACGTTTCCCGGCCAGGAATAAGCCATCAGCGCGCGCAAAACTTCGGCGGAGAGTTCCGAAGCGGGCCGGCCATTTTGATTGGCGTATCGAGCGATAAAGTATGACGTGAGGCAAGGAATATCGCCGATCCGTTCCCGCAGAGACGGTATGGAAAGCGACAGCGTGTTCAGACGGTAATAGAGATCCTGCCGTAGGAATTTGAGTTCCATGCGTTGCCTCAGATCCGCATTGGTGGCGGCGACGACTCGAACGTCGGCGACGGTGCTTTTAGAGCAGCCGAGCGGCCGATATTCCCAGCTTTGCAGAAAGCGGAGCAGCTTGACTTGAGCGGACAAGCTCAGCGTATCGATTTCATCCAGAAGAAGGGTCCCTCCTTCCGCTTCGGCAATCAGCCCCTTTTCAGCCGAAGATGCGTCGGTAAACGCCCCCTTTTCATGTCCAAAAAGCTCGTTTTCAAACAGATGATCCGGCAGAGCGCCGCAATTGACCGGAATGAACGGCTTGTCCTTTCGCGGACCCTGGTAGTGAATGGCTCGCGCAAATAGCTCCTTGCCCGTTCCGGTTTCGCCGGAGATCAACACGGTGGCATCGGAGCGGGCCAGCAGCGCGGTCTTCTCAACCGCCCGCCGGAAAATTTCACTTTCGCCGACTAATGCCTCGATCAGAGGTTTGTCCTTCAAGGAGACGGTGGCCATTTTGAAATCCCGGAGCGGATTGATCGCGGAGCAAACCCGGCAATATCGCATCCATGCCGGGCTTGTCAAGATATTTTTCTTATAAGGCGCATAGAATGTGCTCCGGATAATTTCGAACTGTAGGTTTTTTTGAACACCACCAGCGAAAAAATCATTCACGCGGCTAGCAACGGCCGTCCTCGGAAATTTCGCACAGCGATAGGGAAAGATAAACGCCGCTCAACGGCGCTTTCGCGGCGCCGATTTGGGACGCGACAGTTCTCTCACCTTCTCGACGAGCTTGGGCAGGTTGGTCAGCTCCGCGTAAGTTTTCTTGAACTCCGACAAGGGCCGCGCCGGCGTTCCCCACATGGTGAGGCCCCGGCGCACCTTCTTGCCCGTGGGAATTCCCGCCTGCGCGCCGATCACCGCCCGGTCTTCGATGCGAACGCCGTTGCCGACTCCGACCTGGCCCCCCATCACCACATAGTCGCCGATCTCGACGCTTCCCGCGATGCCGGTTTGCGCCGCGATCACGCAATGGCGGCCGACGCGCACGTTGTGCGCGATCTGAACCAGGTTGTCGATCTTGCTGCCCTGGCCGATGACGGTATTGCCCAGCGCGCCGCGGTCGATCGTGGTGTTGCTGCCGATCTCGACGTCGTCCTCGATGATCACCTGTCCGAGCTGTGGGAACTTGTGATGCCGGCCGTCGGCAAAAACGTAGCCAAATCCGTCCGAGCCGATGACAGCGCCGCTGTGAATCGCCACTCGATCGCCGATCTGCGCGGAAAAGACGGAGACGCGAGGACGTAGAATGCAGTCGGCGCCGATTACGACGCCGCGGCCGAGAAAAACTCCCGCGCCGATCGATGTTCCCGCTCCCACCGCGACTTCATCTTCGATCACCGCGTGCGCGCCCACCGCCACGCCGCGCGCCAGACGCGCGCTGGAAGAAACAACGCCCGTGGGGTGAATGCCCGGAGTCGTCGGAGGCTTCGGCAGCAGCGCGGCTGCGGCGTGAATCAAGGCGAGCTTGGGATGCTTCACCGCGATCGTCGTGCGGCCGGATACCGCGTTTCCTTCCGCCACGAGAATGCAACCCGCAGCAGAGCGGCCGGCACGGACAAGCGCGCGGTCGCCTTCGGCAAAGGTCAAGTCGCCTGCTGCCGCGTTTTCCAGTCCCGCCACGCCGAGGATTTCTCTCGTCCCGTCTCCCTTTAATTTTCCACCGAGCAAACGCGCGATCTCTTCCACCTTCATCTCGTTCTCCTGTTTTTATCGTTCGGAGCAGTCCGACTTTATCGCAGTTCATTCCGTCGAACAAACCGGCCTACAATGAATAACCCCGCAACAAGCTGCGGAGTATCGAGAGGCCCTCGGATGACTTTTCTCCAAGTTGTCACCCCCGAATGTTTTAATCGTGGTTCGACTGTGCTCACCACGACCCTGAGCCACGTCGAATGGGTCGGGGGTCCAGTCCGAAATTCGCCTGGATTTCCGCCGAAGGACGGATCCATCCGAAGCCCTGTGGCGGACCCGCTAAAAGCATGCGGGAATGACGGACTCTGGCAGTGCGGGGAATTGTGCCCAAAGAGATTAAAATATGAAAACGCAAGGCTGTTAAAGCGGAAGAACAAGAAGAGACGGCGAAGGTTCAATTTAATTGGTAATGGTTCAATTTGATTCAACAACATTTCTATGTAGGGGCAGGCCCCTGTGCCTGCCCTTCTTTTTCGGGCGACCACGGGGGGTCGCCCCTACAAAATTTTATCAAACTGAACCACTACCATTTAATTGGATCGCTTGACGGGGGGCATCCGCAACGGAACCCCTTCTTTAGCCAGCTCGGCCTCGTACATCGCGCGAATCTCCGGCGGTTCGTTCTCGTGCTCGAGCATGCTGCCGCCGTCGCGCTCGCTCACCGACGGCAGCCAGGGAACGCCAACGCCGCGGAGACCGCGGCGGAGCGCAAGGTGGCGCGCCGCTTCGCGGCTCGTGGTGAAGTGGTGGTGATACCAGCCCTCGGGCGGTACGAGCAGACTCCCCTTCTTCCAATCGATGCGAACGAATTTCCCTCCCGGCGGCCACATCAAGCTGTACCCCTTGCCGCCGAGGACGATCACCTGCGCTCCCGAGTGGTGGCGGTGCGCCTTTTTATAAGTCCCCGATTTGATCGCCATGATGTGGCCGACCATGGAGTTGCCCGAGAGATGAATGCCGAGACGGCTGAAGCCGACGCCGCGCTCGGGATGATCGTTCAGCGGCACGGCGTAAACGTCCGGGATGAAGTTCACCGCCTTGTCTTCGAGGTCGCTCGGCTTGAACTCGCTGCTGAAGAAATCGCGCTGGCCGCTGAAGCGGTTGGTAAAATCGAACGGCGCGTCGAAGACGAAGTCCGCGGACTTGAAAACGTTGAAGATCAGCGGCGCGTTGTTCACCGCGACAAAGCGCACCGGCTCTGACGACGACCCGTTGAAGTGCTGGTGCCGCGCGTTCAGCGGCGGCGAGAAGAGGCTCCCGGCCTGCCATTCGAGCGTGACCGCCTGCTGGGTCTCGTCGCTCCAGAACTGCGTCGCGCCGCGTCCCTCCAGAATGAGAACTTGCTCTTCGTAAAGGTGCCGCATCGGCCGCAAATTCTTCCCCGGCGGAATCTCCGCGACCATGGCGCCGACAAATCCTTGCGACCCTTCGAGGTGGCAGTAGGAGGCCGGCCCGCCGAGACGCTCCCAATTCGACAGCGGCAGCGCGCGCAAATCTTCGACGCCGTAGCCTGTCGCTACCGGCAGTCCCTCGCCGTCGCACCACTCCAGAAACGGCGATTTTTTTAGCGCTCTTTGTTTCGACAAATCTTCCATGTCACCTCCTAGCAAAATGCACTGTCTCGGACTACACGCGTCTTCATGAAGAAATAGTAAGTTCACCAACAAATCGCAACCATGGTTGAGGGCCAGGCTGCTTACAAAGCCTCAGAGACGAGGCGCGCGAAGGTCCGCGAGCGGAGGCGTACTTACTTCAGTACGTTGACGCCATAGCCCGCCACTGGCGGGCGTTAGACTAACCAGACCGAGCACAACAATTTTCAACGGCCGCCGGTCGGCGGCCTATGGGAGATGGACCTTTGTGGCCGGCCTGCTAGCGTTCTTCGTAGAAGAAGGAGACAAGGGTAAACGTGAGCAGCACAAGACCAAAACCGATGTAGATGCTCTCGGCGGTGGTATCGGTATAAGCCACGTTCAGGAGGTCGCGGGAGAATTGATAGTACCCCCAGTAAAAGACAAATAAATAGGTGGTGAGAAGACAGCACTTCGTTTTGCGCCAGATGATCGCGAGACTCGTTAATCCGATGAAAAGCGCCATCTGCCACGCGGGAATGGGAAGATTAACTGTCCCCAGGTTGAGTAGAGCTTCCATAATGCACCTCGGAATCAGTTGGGAGAATTTACCGATAGAGACAGCAAGTGACATGCCACGCGTGAATCCCCTTAAACGAAGATCGTGGAGAGCTACGGATTACCCGGCATAGCGAAAAACTGACAGGAAATTCCGGCCGCGCTGGATCTAACTGGACGAACTCGAGTTACCGCTGTTCGGTTTTGGCCTGAGAAAATAATAAAAAAGTGACGAGGTTAGGCCCAACGAAGCTATGGAAGTAAGAGCTAATCCGAGATCGGCGCCGAAGAAGCTGGCGGCCGCGCCCATCACCAACGAGCCGACCGAGCGCATCCCTTGATCCATCACGAACACGCTCATCACTCTGCCCAAGAGCGCGCGGGGCACCTCTACTTGAATGATGAGGCGGCTCACGGTGCGGAAAGCGATTTGTCCTCCGCCGACGAGAGCCAGAAGCATCGCCGACAGCCATAAAGCGCGCGAGAAACAGAAGAGGATCAAAAAAAGGGGAGTGATAACGGTCGTCACCCAGAGCAAGGTTTCTTTCCGCCAGCGCTCGCCTGCGCTCCCCAAAAAAAACAAAGAGACGACGGCACCCAATCCCGGAGCCGCCATCAGAATTCCCAGCCCTTCGGGTCCGGCGTTCAGGATCTCCTTTGCGAATACCGGCAGAAAACGCTGGTAGGTGCCGACGAACACGCTCATTATATATGCCGCTGAGATGCTGCTCAGAATCACCGGCGCCTGCAGGATGTGCTGGAATCCCTCCTTCACTTCACGGAGCAAATTCCCTTCTCCCCGGACGCTTTTTTCCCGCGGCAGCTCGATGAAGAACATGGCCAGGCCGGCAAGGATCAAGATGGTCGAGTAAATGATGAAACAGGCGCCCACGCCGACCCAGACGATCAGCACGCCGCCCAGCGACGGGCCGACGATGCGCGCGAAATTAAACTCGATCGAGAAAAGCGCGACCGCGCTCAGCAGCGCCTGATCCGGGACCAGCTCTCGTATGAGCGATTGCGAGGCGGAAGGGTTGACGCTTCGCACCACGGAGGTGACGAGCTGAAAAACCAGGATGTGCCAGAACTCCAATAGACCGGCGAAATAGAGGGCAATCAAAACAAAGATGGGCAGCGCCGTGAAGAATTGGATCAGAATCAAAAGCCGCAAGCGGTTGTAGCGATCGACCAGCGCGCCGCCGATGGCGCTCAGGATCAGGCGCGGCGCCGCCTCGCAAACTCCGAGTATGCCGAGAGCCAGAGCCGAGCCGGTGATCTCATAGGCGATCCAGTAGAGAGCGACCTCCTCGATGAACTGTCCGGTCGAGGCGGCCAGATCGACCGACAAAAAAATCGCGTAGTTTTTGTAGCGCAGCGGGCGAAAGACGCGAAGCAGCGGGTTGATCCTCCTGAAGCGGTACTCGATGCAGAGGCTCTTTTTATAGCGTGCGATCGCGCTTCGTTACAACCGTTCCACGAGTCTTGAAAAATCCGCCTATGCGGGCTTGACACAAAATCGAAGGAGAGCATAGAAGTAACCGTTCGCGGCAGCTTCGAGTGCGTCAGTCAAAAGGAGGTCGATATGACGCGGAGACAGAGCTTTTTGCTCGCGGCGCTGATCGCGCTGTTGATCGTGACTGCAAAACCCCAGCCTGTTCCTGCGCAGACCCGCGTTTCCGTCGGCGTCACGGAAACGATGGAAACGTTCAACCCCTACGGCGACAGCGTTTCGTTGCTCTATGGCATCTGGTGCCAGGTGATGGGCTGCCTCGGAACGTATGATTTCGACAAGGGCGATTATGCCGGCATGCTCGCCGACCGCTGGGAAGTCAAAGATCCGAACACGTGGATTTTCTATCTACGCAAGGACATCCGCTGGCACGACGGCTCGCCTTTCACGGCCGACGACGTGGTTCACTCCTTCAACCGGGTGAGAAGCGATCCCCAGAGCAAGCAGACGCAGAATATCGCCCCCATCGCCTCGGCATCCGCGGTGGATAAATACACCGTGCGTTTTACGACCAAGAAACCGACCGCCCCGTTGCTCGAATATCTTTTCGACCGTCTCATCATCACCAACAAGGCGATTTACGAGAAACACGGCGCCGAGGCCGACCGCAAATTTCCCATCGGCGCCGGCCCTTACAAGTTCAAGGAGCTCATCCCCGGCCAGCGCTTCGTGATCACGAAGAATTTGGACTATCCGGGAATGAAAAATCTCAAGCAGGCGCCGGATGAGATCGTCTATCGGGTGATGCGCGAGGACGAGCAAAGGGTGACGGCGCTGCTCAACGGCGAGATCCAGATCGCGCAGTTCATTCCTCCCCACCTACGCAAGCGGGTCGAGAGCGATTCGAACGCCAAGGCGACGACGGTGGACGCCGTCGAGATCATGTTCCTCGCGATGCAGCCCAAGCCGCCGTTCGACAAGAAAGAAGTGCGGCAGGCGGTGTGCCACGCCATCGACCGGGATCGAATCATCAACACTCTGCTCCAGGGGCTCGCCGCCCGCCTCGACGGCCCGATCGGTCCGGGTCAGTACGGCTACGATCCGAATCTAAAACCCAAGTACGATTACAACCCGGAGAAAGCGCGCAAGCTCCTGGCCCAGGCCGGTTATCCCAACGGCGTCGACGTGGAATTGCAGACTCCGGTGGGGCGCTACACTCTGGATAAGCAGATCAACGAGGCGATCGCACAGATGCTCAACGCCGCGGGCTTCCGCGCCAAGCTCCTCACACCCGAATGGGCGACGCTCTGGGCCAACGTCCAGGCCGGCAAGACCCCCTTCTATTACATGGGCCGGGGATCGATCGTCGATCCGAGCGTGGCCCTGTCCCAATATTTCGAAACCGGCGGCTCGCCGCGGATCGGCTACTCGAATCCTAAGTTCGACGCGCTGCTCGCCACCGAGCGCCAGACGTTTGAACCGGCGAAGCGGAGAAAAGTCCTCTCGGAAGCGATGAGTCTCTTGACCGACGACGCCCCGGCCTGCTTCATGTGGCGCCACAAGATGATCTATGGAATGGCGAAACAGATCGATTATAAACCGACGCCCAGCGGCCGGATCTTCGGCGAAGATATCCGCGTCCTGAGATAGAGAGCGACGCGCGCGCTTGTCCGGCGCTCGAAGCGAGCCGCGCGGAAAATAAAAAGGAGACGCGGTGACGCTCTATCTGCTCCAACGTCTTTTCGGCACGCTCCCCGTTCTGCTTTTGATCACGCTTCTCGTCTTCGTTTTGCTGCACGTGGCGCCCGGCGACCCGGTGACGATGCTCCTCGGCCAGGACACGACGGCCGCCGACCTCGCGGAAGCGAAGAAACGCTGGGGGCTCGACCAGCCGGTGCACGTCCAGTACGTGAAGTTCGTCCTCTCCGCCGCCGCCGGCGACCTCGGCAAATCTTTTCGCTTTTCGGCTCCGGTCAGGGAGGTGATCGCGCAGAGGCTGCCGGCCACGATCGAGCTGGCGATTTTTTCGATCCTCATCGCGGTCGCCTTGGCCGTGCCGCTCGGAGTTTGGTCCGGCAGCCGGCCCAACTCGTGGATCGACAATCTCGGCACGAGCTTCGGCCTCTTCGGCATCAGCATGCCCAACTTCTGGCTCGGGATCATGCTGATTCTTCTGTTCGCGGGGACTTTCCACGTGCTTCCCTCCGCCGGCCGCAGCACCTACGGCGTCGCGGGCCCGTCGCAGACGGGATTTTATTTTCTCGACAGCCTGCTGCAGAGAAACTGGCCGGCGCTGAAGGACGCCCTTCTCCACGTCGCGCTGCCCGCGGTCGCGCTCGGGACCAACATGATAGGAATTCTGATGCGGGTCACGCGCTCGTCGGTGCTGGAAACGACGAGCGAAGAGTACGTCGTCACCGCCCGGGCAAAGGGGCTTGGAGAGCAGAGCGTTTTGTGGCGCCACGTCTTCAGCAACGCGCTCGTGCCGATCGTCACGGTCGTGGGACTGGAGGTGGGAACGCTGCTCAGCGGTTCGATTATCGTGGAGACGGTCTTTGCCTGGCCGGGGATCGGCAGCTTGCTGATCACCGGCGTTTCGGCGCGAGACTACCCGTTGGTCACGGGACTCGTGCTCATGTACACGCTCGCTTTCGTGACGATCAATCTCATCATCGACGCGCTTTATGCCTTCATCGATCCAAGAATCCGCTACTGACGCCGCGGTCTTTCCCCGCGTCCGCCAGGTCTCATGGACCAGCATCCGCGCCTGGATGCACGCCAAGTTCATCGCCGGCGGTTTGATCGTATGCGTGCTCATCGTCGTCGGCGTTTTGAGTCCCTGGCTCGCTCCCCACGATCCGAGCCTCCAGGCGCTCGAAGCCGCGCTCAAAGCGCCGCAATGGTTCGGCGGCGAGTACTTCCTCGGCACCGACAGTCTCGGCCGCGACATCTTGAGCCGGATCATTTACGGCGCGCGCGTTTCTTTGGTCGTCGCTTTCGCCGTCGTCACGATCTCCGGCATCGTCGGCGTGGCGCTGGGCGCGATCTCGGGTTATTTCGGCGGCAAGATCGATTTCACCATCCAGAAGGCGGTCGAAGTCGTCTGGGCCTTTCCGCCGCTTTTGCTGGCGATCACGATCCTCGCGTTTCTCGGCCAGGGCCTCTTCAATCTGATCATGGCGCTCGTCGCCCAGCGATGGATTCAGTATTGCCGCGTCGTGCGCGGCCAGGCGCTGTCGCTAAGGGGCCGCGACTTCGTCGTCGCAACCCGCGCGCTCGGCGCCAGCGACCCACGCATCATCCGGCGCCACATTCTTCCCAACCTCATCCAGATCTCGCTCGTCATCGGCACCTTCTCCATGGCCTCGGCCATCATCTCGGAGGCGAGCCTCAGTTTTCTCGGCCTCGGAGTTCCGCCGGAGATTCCCACCTGGGGCACGATGCTCGCAGACAGCCGCAGCTACATCAGCACCGCATGGTGGCTGGCGCTGTTTCCCGGCCTGTGCATATTCCTGACCGTGCTCGGCATCAACCTGCTCGGCGACGCGATCAGAGATCTGCTCGACCCGCGGCTCAAGCGCACGGTTAAAGGTTAGTCGCCGGTGCGCTTCACGCTTTCATTCGAATTCCGCGTTGTACTCAGGTACATTAGCATTCATGCGTCGAACGAAAATCGTCTGCACCATCGGACCCGCCAGCCAATCCGAGAAAATATTAACCGGACTGATTCAGGCGGGGATGGACGTCGCGCGGCTGAACTTCAGTCACGGCGATCACGCCTTTCACCTGACGACCATCAGGAGAATCCGCCGCATCTCCCGCCGGCTCGGGCGGCCCGTCGCCATTCTGCAGGATCTCCAGGGTCCGAAGATTCGCATCGGCGCGATCGAGGGCGACCGGGCGCGGCTGCAAACCGGCCGCCGCTTCACGCTCACGACGCGAAAAATTGTCGGCAACAGCCGGATCGTCTCGGTCAATTACTCCCGCCTGCAACGCGTCATCAAGCGCGGCGACGCGATCCTCCTCGGCGACGGCGAGATCGAGCTGAAAGCGCTGAGCGTCAGGCGGAACGAAGCGGTTTGCCGAATCGTCGTCGGCGGCGTGCTGAGCTCCCACAAAGGGATCCATTTCCCTCACGGCAGCGTGTATCTCCCGTCTCTAACGGCTAAAGACAAGCGCGATCTGGCGTTCGGCATCGCGCACGGCGTGGACCTCGTCGCCCTTTCTTTCGTCCGGCGGCCGAAAGATATCGCCGCCGCCCGGCGCGAGATCAAAAAAAGGCGGGCGAAGATTCCGATCGTCGCCAAGATCGAGAAGCACGAGGCGCTGGAGCACCTCGACCCGATCCTGGAAGAAGTGGACGCGGTCATGGTGGCTCGGGGAGATCTCGGACTGGAAACGGCTTTGGAAAGAATCCCGGCGCTGCAAAAAATGATGATCCGCAAGGCGAACCGCTTGGGCAAGCCGGTCATCACCGCGACGCAGATGCTGCGCTCGATGGTGCAGAACCCGCGCCCGAGCCGGGCCGAAGTGGCCGACATCGCCAACGCCATTCTCGACGGCACGGACGCATTGATGCTCTCGGAAGAAACGGCCGTCGGCAATTACCCCATTTCTGCCGTGAGGACGATGACGCAGGTTGCGGCGGAGACCGAAAAAATACTCGAGCCGAGGGTTCAGTTCGACGGAGTGACGAGCAGCGTTCCCGAGGCGATCAGCCGCGCCGCCGTCTCGCTCGCGCAGGATCTACAGGTCAAAGCGTTTCTTGTTCCGACCACGTCGGGCAGCACGGCGCGCATGATCGCGCGCTATCGCCCGACACAGCCCCTGATCGCCATCAGTCCCGAGCCCGGCACGGTGAAACTGCTTTGTCTCGTCTGGGGCGTCCTGCCCTGTCTCATCCCTTCCTACAAGAGCACCGACGCGATGGTCCGCCTGGCGCAGAAAAAAGCCCTGGAATCGGGATATGTCAAAAAAGGAGATCTGGTCGCGGTCACCGCCGGACTGCCGCTCCATATAGCGGGCACGACGAATTTGATCACGGTTCAGGCGATAGAGTAGCCGGCGCTCGGCTTGTCACCATCGCCGGCAGCGTGCCTTTTTTGTTCCGTGAGGGATCTCGTGGGTGTGAATCGCCAGTAGTTAATGGGTGCGGTCGCTTGCTACCTTTGGGAAGGGCAGATTAAATAATTGCCCGCGCAACCGTCCGGCGCAGGTGACGGAAAACCTGGCGCTCTTCTGGCGTGAAAGTTATCCGAAACTCAAACAGCAACTCCAGCAATGGTACTCCAAGGACGGCCGACGCATGCGTTAGTTACCTATTCCCCAATCCTAGTTCCTTCCGAACTTGTTGCAGAGCTACACTCTTGCCTTTGCGGGCTCGGCGGATCATTGCCCAAAACTTCGGGCTGCGCTCTAAGAGATAGTCCTCCAGATCGTCTTCATCCTTGAGTCCCTGGATGGCTGCAACCGGTTTTCCTCGATTGGTAACAATCACAACATCTTTCTGAGAAAGTTTCAGAACCTTTGGGAAGGCGTTCTTTGCTTCATACGTCGTTAAAATCTTCATTTGATCTCCTTTTGGTAACACGACGGCGTTTCTGATTTATGTAATATCTGACTGATCTCCACTCGATCTTCCGCGACATCGTAGAACACGCGATAATCCTGCACTCTCAATCGAAACGTGGTTTGCTGTCTACCTCTTAGGCGTTTGATTGCGCCGTGTACTCTTTCAGGCTCCTCGCTCAAGTGCTTGTCGATCGCGTCAACAACGATGGCGGCATGATATCGTTTCATTTTCTTCAACTGCTTAATCGCGAGAGGCTTGAAGACAATTTCAAACATGGAAGATTTATTCTACAAATATACACTCGAAAGATGTGCGAATCAAATCTTAGAAAGCGATGCTTGCCACACTTTCGCAATTGCGAAAACGTGGCAAATGTCACTCAGGTTAAAAGAAGCGGGAATTGTAGACCGGCCGGACACAAGGGAAGCGTCCGCTACATTCGCACTCACGCGCTCGCGCCGAGCAGCCGCCCGGTCCAGGTGACCGAGAACCTGGCGCTCTTCTGGCGTGAAACCTATCCGAGACGGCAATCCAGCGGAAGCATCCTACGCACGAGCGGCGTCAATCCCAAACGGTTCGAACGAGGTGGCTATCGTGAATTTCTTCATCACCGGTAATTAGAGGCAGCCCGGCCACTCTCGCTTGCGCGACGATCAGCCGGTCGTAAGGATCTCTGATCCCGGTTAAGGCGGCGGCTTCCAGGAGAAGCTGAGCGTCGTTGACTCCTAAGTCGAAGTTGTCGGCCTGCATCAACGAAATAAGCAGATCCCTGAAGGGTATGGGAAGCCGAACCTTTCCGGCCTCGGACAAAAGCATTATTTCCTCTAAAACAGCAAATGGTATCAGAAGCACATCAACGCCCCGCTCTACGCGGTCGAAGATCACCCTCGCCCTACGACCTAACTTTTTACTTTGCCTCGTGACGTGGTGGATGAGAGCATGGGTATCGGTTGCAAGGACCATTTCAAATAGAGCCCCTAAGCGCCTCTATCCTGGACTTTCGCAGGGCCCGAATCGCCTCATCGATATCTCCGACGGCGCGCGCAATCCCACGAAT
>DASXUF010000005.1 GCA_036504975.1 Candidatus Binatia bacterium
AGAGGCCGGCTCAAAATTCCTCGTACAGAGCCGGACCCGCTGCTTTCTTCCTCGATCATGTGCGATATAAACAGGCGAGACTGTTTTAAGCTGCTGGAAAATAACAGTGGCTCGCCGAGGAGGAAAAGTCAATTCTCCTCAGGAGCCACTGCGCTGGGCGGGAAATTTGAGAAACTAATCAGAAGCCGTAGATCGCCTGCAAAGCGAAAGTCGTCTGGGCGCTGTCGGCGTTCGCGCGGCCTTTTTTAAAGACGGCCTGATCGGCCCAATCTTGACGAATTTCCGCCCGGCCGAGAAGCTTGGCCGTGAATTTATAGGCCGCCGTCAGCGTGATCTCGCCCAGGTCGGCGTCGTTGACGCCGGTCCGGGCGCCTTTGCTGTCCCTGAAGTACTCCGCCCTGATGGCCGTGTTGAAGCGATCGGTCCAGCCATAGGAGAGGATCCCGGCAAAGGCGTTCCACCATGCGTTCCTGACACCGAGAGGCGTCAGCGCGTCCTTCTCGTAACCCATCGTGTATTCGAGATACATCGTCACGGGATCGATCGGCTTCAGCGTGGCGACATTGCTCCAAACCACCCGGGTGCCGCCGTTAAAGGTCGGGGCATTGATGGCCCCTATCCATTCTTTGCCGACGATAATATTGCTCGCCAGCGCGAAAGCGTCGACGGGAGTAAAATTGACGCCGCCCAAAAACGACGGCGAATTGTTGTTGTCGGCGGGATTGTCCCAGCCGGTAACCAGTCCGGCGCTGGCGCTGAAACTTTTTAGAAACGGGTAGGTGAAAAGCGTGCCGAGGTGCGTCAAAGGCACGGCAAAATTAAACGCGTAGGAACGGGAGATGTTATCGTTGTACGCTCCCGGTGCGAGCAAGATTTCCGTTCCGAGCGGCGTCACGAATTTTCCGGCCTTCACTTGAAGTCCCTCGCCTATGGGAATCGTCGCGGTGAGGAACGCTTCGCGCAGTTCGGCGGAAGGTTCCTGATGAAGTCTGGGGCCCCACAACGTCGCCTCGCGGAGCAATTCCCCGGAGCGACCGAAATCGCCGACAATCTTGAAGCCGATGCCCCAGTCCTTCTCCGGCTTTTCGATGGTGAGGTTGAAAGCGTTGAAGACGACTTTGTTATGGTCTTTGTCGAAATACCTGCCGCTGATGCTAGCCGGATTTTTCGGATGGTTGGAGCTATAGGTGTAGCTCGTGTCAAAAAACCCGCTGATGCCGATGCCCAGCGCCTTTTCGATATTCCCCTTGCCTTCCGCAATCCCCTTGTCGAGCAAGCCGACACTGCCGTCCAGGCTCAGCAAC
Organism: Candidatus Binatia bacterium; assembly: GCA_036504975.1. Taxonomy (NCBI): domain Bacteria; phylum Candidatus Binatota; class Binatia (SeqCode); species Binatia bacterium. The sequence goes on from DASXUF010000005.1 coordinate 1,305, forward strand.
CCTGGCTCAAGCGGCTTCGGCTCATCGGCAAAAGATGGAGCCGCTGTAGACAACGACAACGCCATCGCCCAGACCGCCCACATAACATTCTTCTTCATCTGAACACCCCTCCCTCAGATAAGATGTCGGCCAATCCGCCTATCAACGATTAACAGACTTCCGATAAAAGAAAAGGCACCTATACAAAATAACCAGGCGCCCTTGCCTATTTTTACGCGGTTCTGAAGGCCTCATCGCCTTCGACCGTTGATTAGAACGCAACTTCTATGCCCGGCGAACCTACCTTAAAAGTCTAATAACTGCAACAGTTTTTACTTTCGTCTGGGGAAAACATGCCGCCTCTTTAAGCAGGCTCAGCCTACAGGTTAGGCATGGTGGGAACGGCCTGCGGCACTCACATGTCACCCTCTAGGAAATTTGACATTTTTCTCACCCTTACCGCGCATGCTTTGAGCTCCGGTTGCCTGGAGAGGGGGTCTCTGGCGGTCACGGTCAGGTTGTTCGCCGCCTTATAAAAGCCAAACTGTCTGCCCCAGTGAAAGGGCATGAAACAAGTCCCCGGCCGGGTCTCGGCGGTCACGCGGACCTGAACTACCGCCTTCCCCCGCCGGGAAACGATTTCGACAAAATCGGCGTCGACGATGGCGCAATTTTTTGCGTCCAACGGGTTCATCTCCAGGTACGGCTCTGGACACATTTTCCTGAGCGCCTCGACTTTGCCGGTTCGGGTCATGGTGTGCCACTGATTCTTCACTCGTCCCGTCGTAAGAATATGCGGATAGTCTTTGTCCGGCGGCTCGAACGGCTCCTGGTGATCGACGGCGATAAAGTTCGCCCGGCCGTTTGAATCAGGAAAGCTGAAATCGGCATAGAGTCTTTCCGTGCCCGGATGAGCCTCGGCCGGACAGGGCCATTGGAGCGGGCCTTTTTTTAGACGGTCGTAAGTCACACCCGAATAATCGCACATCGTCCCGCGCGTAAGCCGAGCAAACTCGGCGAAAATTTCTTCGGCCGACTCGTACGGAAAAGCCGCTTCAAACCCCAGCTCGCGCGCGAAGCGAGTGAGGATTTTCCAATCCGGCAGCGCTTCGCCCGGCGCATCGACGAGCTTCGGCATGTAAGTGATCCGCCGCTCCGAGTTGGTCATCACGCCCTCTTTCTCCGACCACTGCGCGGCGGGCAAAAGAACGTGGGCAAACTGCGTCGTCCCGGACGGATGATAGGCGTCCTGCACGACGACCAGCTCGGCCTTTCTCAGCGCCTTCTCGATAAAATCGATATCCGGCGCGGAAGCGGCCGGATTGGTGCACATGATCCAGACCGCCTTGACCTCTCCCTGCTCCATGGCTTCGAAGAGGTCGAGAGCCGAAAGGCCGGCCGCCGGCGACAGCCGTTCGGCGGGAATTCCCCAAAAGCGCGCGACTTCCGCGCGATGAATCGGGTTGGAAACCTCGCGGTAACCGGGGAGAAGCTGGGACATGCCGCCGACCTCGCGGCCGCCCATGGCGTTGGGCTGGCCCGTCAGGGAAAACGGGCCGCAGCCGGGCTTGCCGATTTTTCCCGTCGCGAGATGGAGGTTGTGAATGGCGTTGTTCTTGCTGACGCCCACCGTGCTCTGATTCACCCCCATGCTCCAGAGGGTGAGCGCCCGTTCCGATTTCCCGAAGATCATCGCGGCTTCTTCTATAAGGCACGCCGGGACGCCGCATATTTTTTCCGCGACCGCGGGCGGATACTTCTCCGCCATCGCAATCGTATCGGCAAACCCTTTCGTATGTTTCATGACGAAGCCGAGATCGATCAGCTCTTCGTTGATCAGCACGCAAAGCATGCTATTCAAGAGCGCGATGTCCGTGCCGGGCCGAATCGGCAGGTGAAGATCGGCGAAGTCGGCGGTCTCCGTCCGGCGCGGGTCGACCGCAATCACCACGACGCCGTCGGGGTCCTGCATCTTTCTGCGCTTGATCCTTTTGAAGACGACGGGATGGCAGTCGGCGGTATTGGTGCCGATGAGCAGAAAGCAATCCGCCAGGTCGAGGTCGGCGTAGGAGGCCGGCGGGCCGTCGGAACCGAGGGAAGTCTTGTAGCCGGCCACCGCCGACGCCATGCAGAGGCGGGAATTGGTGTCGAAGTTATTGGTCCCGAGAAAACCTTTCGCGAGCTTGTTGCCGACGTAATATTCTTCGGTCGTAAGCTGCCCCGAGCCATAGAAAGCGACCGCGTTCGGCCCGTGCTCGGCGATAATTTCGCGAAACCTACGGGCGAGAAACTTGAGCGCCGCGTCCCAGGAAACGCGGGTGAAAGGTCCGTCCTGGCAACGGCGCATCTGAGGGTAGAGCAAGCGATCCGGCGTCTTCAAACTCTCCGGCAGATAGACCGCCTTGGCGCAGAGGTCGCCCAGACTCGACGGATGATCTGGATCGCCTTTGATTCTTGCGACGGCGCCATCCTTCAGCCAGGCAAGAAGGCCGCAGCCCACGCCGCAGTAAGGGCAATAGGATTTCACCCAGCGCTCAACGTTACCGTTTTTGACTCTTTCCATCCGCTCTTTCTCTCAGGCCCGGTCAGAACGCGACGCCGACTTTTTCCTGCGCCCAGTCGCGCCGCCAATCTCTCTGGACATAGGCGAGCAAAGCTAGGCAGAACAGAGTTGCCGCCGCCAAAAAAACAAACCCGGCGGCGTAGGATCCCGTGAATTCTTTGGAGAGGCCGAGGAGAAAAGGAAGTAGAAAACCTCCCAAGCCGCCGGCGGCGCCGACCAACCCGGTCACGACGCCGATTTCATTTTTGAAGCGCTGCGGAACAATTTGGAACACAGCGCCGTTTCCCATGCCGAGCACACCCATGCCCGCGAACAACAACGTCGTAGCCCATGACAGCGGCGGGAGCCGGCTGAGAAGCAGAACGACCCCGGCAACGAGCGCATACAAAGCCATCAACACCCGAATGCCGCCGAGGCGGTCCGCTAACAGTCCGCCCAGCGGACGGAAAAAACTTCCGGCGCAAACGCAAAGCGCAGTGAGACCTCCGGACGCCACTTTGCTCACTCCGTATTGGTCGTGAAAAAAAACCGGCAGAAAGCTCGCCAGACCGACGAAGCCGCCGAACGTTACCATGTAGAAAAGGCTGAACCACCAAGTATCGGCCTCTTTAAGCACCGCGAGGTATGCGGAGAATCTTTGCAAAGGCTGCCGCGTCGTCTGTTCTTTGGCGGCTAAACAAAATATGGCCAGAGTGAGAAGAACCGGCAGAGTGGCGACGCCGAAGACCGCATGCCAGCCCAATCGTTCAGCGAGACGCGGCGCGAGCAGCGCGGCGATCACCGTGCCGCTGTTGCCGGCGCCGGCGATGCCCATGACCAATCCCTGATAGCGCGCCGGATAGCAGCGGCTCGCCATGGGCAGCGCGACGGCAAAGCTTGCGCCCGCGATGCCGAGCATCAAACCGATGAAAAGCATCTGCTCTACGCTTCCACCTCCGAGCCAGGCCCAGAGAAGAGGAATCAAAGTCAGCGCCAACCCGACCGATCCCGATTTCTTGGGCCCGAAAAAATCGGCCGCCAAGCCAAGCGGAAGGCGGAGAAGCGAGCCGCCTAAAATCGGCGCCGCCACCAACAAGCCTTTTTCCGCGGCAGTGAGCGAAAAATCTTCCGCGATGTAAACTCCCAGAGCGCCGACCATGACCCAAACCATGAAGCTCACGTCGAAGTAAAGAAAAGCGCTGATGAGCGTCCCGAAGTGGCCGGCCTGGAAAAACTTCTTGATGTCTCCTCGTCGCATTCGATTCCTTTCATTCCGTTATAGTGAAGCCGTTGCCTTCGGCGACGAGTTTAAATATTTTCGCCTTGAGCTTGGGGTCCGTCGAGCACGCGCCGGTTTTGAGAGCAAACTTGTACCCGTGCAGCGGGCAGACGACCTCGCCGCCTTCGAGCCAGCCTTTGGATAACTGACCGCCCTCGTGCGGGCAGATGTTTTGGATCGCATAGACTTTTCCGTTGTGCTTGAAGACGGCCATTTCCTCTCCTTTCACGCGGATCATCTTCGCCGCGCCTTCGGGAATGTCGTCCGGGCGGATCACCGGGCGCGCCGGCTTTTTGACTTCCGCCGGAGCGGCGAATTCGGCCGGAGGTTGGGACATCTTCCAGAGCTGCTGGCGCATGGTTTTGAACGCGCCGTGGCGCACGAGTCCCGAGAGCGCCGCCGGAAGATCGACGCACGGCACGTCTTCCATGATCTTGATCGGAGCGTTCGGCTCCGGCCCCGCGGCGCCGGCGGTGAAGACGTCCACCGCCTCAACGACTTCGCCGTTGAGCTTGATGTTTTTTCCGAGCAGGCCGATGTCGGCGACGGCGTGGTTGCCGCATCCCGCCGGGCAACCCGACCAACGAATGGAAACCGGCTTGGTCTTCCCGAGCCGCTGCTCCAACTCACGTGCGGTCTTGAGCGCCAACTCCTTCGTTTCGATCAAGGCGAAGTGGCAGTAGTCCATGCCCGTGCAACTCACGAGGCCGCGCATGATCTCCGACGGATCATAGCGGAGCTCCTTCAACAGCGGCTCGGCGGTGAGCGCGCCGATCTTTTCGTCCGGCACGTTGGGGATGATGAGATTCTGCTCGACGGTGATGCGAACTTCGCCGCTGCCGTAAGTCTCGGCCAGGCGTGCGACTTCGAGCATCTCATCTGTCGTGATGCGCCCGACCGGCACGGCGAGGCCGACGTAGTTGAGCCCCGGCTGTTTTTGGCGAAAGATGCCGACGTGATCCGTGTGCTGCTTCATCCGTTCGTCCTTGCCCGCCTGGACGAGCGGTTGGTCGGCTCGGCGCTCGAGCTCGCGGCGAAATTTTCCCACGCCCCAGTCTTCGATCAGGAATGCCAGGCGCGCCTTGGCGCGCGACTCGCGAAAACCATGATCGCGGAAAATAAAAACGATCAGGCCGCAAATCTCCGGCGCCTCTTCCGGCGTGACGAAGAGATCGAGCGGCGAGGCGATACGGTAGCCGCCCGAGGCCATCTTGCCGCCGACAGCGACGTTGAAACCTTTCACCTCCACGCCGTCGATGATCTTGCTCGCGGGCGTGAGCGCGATGTCCTGCGACTCGCCGTGCGTGCAGTTCTCCCGGCAGCCGGTGATCGCGACGTTGAACTTCCGCGGCAGGTTCGTGTACGCCTTGTTGCCGACGAACATGTCGGTGAACGCGCGTGCGACCGGGGACGCGTCGAAGAGTTCGTTGGGCGTGATCCCGGCCGCGGGACAGCCGACGACGTTCCGGATGTTATCCATGCCGGTCTGGAGCGAGACGAGTCCCACGTCCTTGAGCCGAGCCCAGATCTCCGGCACGTCCTCGATCGCGAACCAGCGGAGCTGCATCTGCTGGCGCGTCGTGATGTCGGCGAAGCCTTTGCCGAATTTGCCGCTGATTCCTCCTATGGTACGGAGCTGCGCGGCATTCGTGATGCCGTTGGGGATGCGGATGCGCATCATGAAGCGGCCGGGAGTCTGCTTGCGAAAAAAAATTCCGGTCCACTTGAGCCGCTCGCGATCGCCGTCGCTGATCGCCTCCCATCCTTCTTCCGCGTAGCGCGGAATGTCGTGAAGAACGTCGAGGCCGTCTTTTTCTCTCTTGTATTCTTCGATCTTGTTCATGTCGTTTGCCGAAAAAAACGAAGGCGCCTGAACTCTCCCGAGCCAGGCGCCCTTGCCGTAACTTTCGGTCGCCGCGCCGCAACCGAACATTTCCCCTGCTATCAAGTTTTTGGCGTTGTCAGCCTCCCTTCAACTCCCTTTGCGATCATCCTCGCGGCGTGTCCACGGTAACTGCGCGACTTCCGAACTCCCTCAGCTCAAACGATTTGGCCAGCTCGAGCACGGGGATATCCGGGATTTCCTCGTCCTCCCTGTCGCCGAAGACGTCTTCGAGAAAAATGATGTTGTCGAATATTTTCTGCGCTACCGATCTTGCATGCGTCATCACCGCGGCCATGTTCGTTCTCCTTTCCCTAAAAACAAAAGCGCTTCATCGTTTCCGATGAGCGCCTTTGCTCGTGAAGCTTCGCTGCCTGAGTGCTAGTGGAGCAAGCGTTATGCCAGTGCCGTTTCTATGAAATCCGGGGCATTTTCGCGCACTCCTTGTTCGATGCGTTGCTGCGATGCCTACTTTTCAATCAGCTCCTGCCCAGGGACTATGCGGATAGAATCACCACTTTCTATAGGAGAGAAACTTGCCGTTGAGGGTGATGACGACCCGGTCGCCTTTGGGATCGGGTTTTTTCTGTATGTCCATTTCGAAATCGATCGCGCTGAGAATACCGTCGCCGAACATCTCGTGGATGAGCGCCTTCATCGTCGGGCCGTAAACTTGAATCAGCTCGTAGAATCTATAGATCGTCGGATCGACCGGCACGGCGGTGTCGAGAGAGCCGCGCATGGGAATTTCCTGCAGCGCCGCCGCCACGGCGCCGACCGCGTCTTCGCCGAGGCCGAGCACCTTGACCGCTTTTTCCGCCTCGTCTTTCGACAGCGGATGCTGCCCCATCAGCGCGGCCGTGGTCCATACCTTGTCCCGGCCCACCGCCCGCGCGATCTCTTCGAACGTCAGGCCTTTGAGTTTTTTCGCCGCGAGCACCTGAGCCGTGGCTTCTTCACGGGTTATGACTGTTTGAACCGCCATTGGAACAACCTCCCCGTCATGGATTTTTTTTAGGCGTCTAGAATAAGGCTTGCTCGGCAGTCAACCGAGCTTGGTTCGACCGCCGACTTGCTCTCCTCTTGAATTTTCTTCGAGCGCTCGATTAAGAAGTCGAGAACATGTCTCCTGATCCGGCCATATTCCGGCTCCTCGATCAGCGTCTCGCGTGTGCGCGGTCGCGGGATCGGAACCTCGATGATCTCGGCCAATCTCGCCTCCGGACCGTTCGTCATCAGCGCGATTCTGTCCGAGAGTAGAATCGCTTCGTCGACGTCGTGCGTGACCATAAAGACCGTGTTCTTGGTCGCCGTCCACATGCGGACGAGCTCTTCTTGGATCGCGCCGCGGGTCAGCGCGTCAATCTGCGCGAACGGCTCGTCGAGGAGCAAGACCTTCGGCTGCACGGCGAAGGCGCGCGCCAGGCCCACCCGCTGGCGCATGCCGCCGGAAAGCGCCGCCGGCCTCTTCTGTTCGGAACCCGTGAGGCCGACCATGTCGATATATTGCTGCACGTACTTGGCGACGCGCTCGCGCGGCCAATCGGGATAGGCCGCGCGCACGGCGATGCGGATGTTTTCGAACACGGTCATCCACGGCATGAGGGAGAAATTTTGAAACACGACCATGCGATCCAGCCCGGGAGTGGTCACCTCTTTGCCGTCGAGTATGATACCGCCGTCGTTGGCGCTCTCGAATCCGGCGATGATATTGAGCAGAGTCGTCTTGCCGCAGCCCGAGTGGCCCACCATGGTGACAAATTCTCCTCTCTCGATGCGGAAGTTGACGTCGCGAAAGACGCAGACGTTGCCATGGCCGTTGGAGCCGGGAAAGTACTTGGAGACGGCTTCGATTTGAAGAAAAGCCATGCCTACTCCGCGTAGCTCAATTTTTTTGCCAGGCGCGCGAAGCCCGCGTCCAGCAGCACTCCCACGGAGCCGATCGTGAGGATGGCGAAGATCACGCTGGTGAGCTGCAGGTTGTTCCACTCGTTCCAAACGAAGTAGCCGATGCCGGTGCCACCGATCAGCATCTCGGCCGCGACCACGGCGATCCAGGCGCCGCCGATCGAGATCCTGAGCCCGGCGACGATCGCCGGCGCCGCCGCCGGCAAGATTACCTTGAAAAAACGGCTGAGCCAGGAAAGCTGGAGCAAGGCGGAGACGTTCAAGTAGTCGCGCTTGATGCTGCCGACGCCGAAAGCGGTGTTCGCGAGGGTCGGCCAGATCGACGACATGAACACGACCATCATCGCGGCCCAGGCCGAGTTCTTGATGGTGTAGAGAAAGAGCGGCATCCACGCCAATGGCGAGATCGGCCGCAGGATCTGGATATATGGATTGACCGCCCGGTAAAGCGTCGGCGAAAGGCCGAGGACGACGCCCAAAAAAATCGCCACGATCGAAGCCGCGGCATAGCCGGCAGCCAGACGGCCGAGGCTGTAGAAAAGCTGGATGCCGATGCCCTTGTCGTTGGGTCCTCGATCGTAAAATGGATTCGAAATCATCTCCCAGGCTCGCTCGGCCACGGCGACAGGTCCCGGCAGCCCTTCGGTTCTGCCGCCGACCGACGGCTTGGTGCCCGCCTGCCAGAAGAAAAGAAAGACCAAAAGGAAAACCAGCGACGCCAGCCAGACTTTCTGGCGCTCTTTCGTTTTCGTCATCGTTCTTGTGCCGTTCATATTTACGCCCGGCGAATGGCGAAGGACTTGACGTAATCTTCCGGCTTGGCGGGATCGAAGATCTTGGTCTTGCCCAGCAAGAAGTTATGTTTGGTCGAATTCTGGGCCGCCGTCTTGTAACCCAGCGAGTTCATCACCTCGCGGCAGCCCGATGCAAGGTAAACCTCTTCGGCGATCTTCTGGTAGTTCACATCGCCTTTGATATATCCCCAGCGCTTCATCTGGGTGAGAATCCAGATCGCCATGGAATGATATGGGAACGGGTCGAAGTCGATCCGGTCGGGGACCTTGCGCACGTTGCCGAGTCCATCGGGAAACTCGCCGGTCAAGACTTGCTCCACGACCTCGACGGGCTGGTTCAAGAAGTTCCGCGGCGCGATCGCTTTGGCGATTTCTTTCCGGTTGGCGGGGTTGTGCGCGTACTGCGTCGCTTCTACGATCGCCTTGAAGAGCGCCTGAAACGTGTTGGGATATTTTTCCGAAAAATCTTTACGCGCGGCGAACGCGCAGCAGGGATGTCCCGGCCAGATGTCTTTGCTCAGCATGAAGATGAAGCCTGCCTCTTCGAAGACGGCTCTTTGATTGAACGGGTCCGGCGCGAGGTAGCCGTCGACGTTCTCGGCCTTCAAGTTCGCGACCATCTCCGGCGGCGGGATGACGCGGATCTGGACGTCCTTGTCGGGATCGACGCCGCCCTCGGCGAGAAAGTAGCGCAGCAAGAAATTGTGCATCGAGTAGTCGAACGGCACACAGAACTTGAAGCCTTTCATCTCTGCGGCGCTCTTGACGCCCTTGTGCTTTTTATGCAGCGTGATCGCTTGGCCGTTGATGTTTTCCACCGCCGGCATGACAAACGGCACCGTCTGCGAGCCCACGCCCATCGTGAAGGCGAGCGGCATCGGCGTCAGCATGTGGGTCGCGTCGGTCTCGCGGTTGATCGCGAGATCGCGGATCATCGCCCAGCCCGACGCTTTGTAAACCTGCGCGTCCAAGCCGTGCTTTTTGTAGAAGCCCATCGGCTCGGCCATGATGATCGGAGTGGCGCAGGTGATCGGGATGAAGCCGACTTTGAGATCTTTCTTTTCGATCGGACCAGTTTTCTCCTGCGCCAGCGCCTTGGCGGCCGAGAGAGGAAAAACTTGATTGAGAATCGCCAGCACCGTGCCGGTGCCGGCCAGACGGAGAAATTCGCGGCGTCTTAAGTCGCCCCCGAAGACGGCTTGTTCGACGGCACGCTCGACGGCCCGGTCGAGCGCTGTTTCCGTCGCGGAAGAGTTCGTCTTTTTCGAATCCTTACTTCTTGGCATCGCGTCTCCTTGGGCTCGCGTGAAATAGAAAAGCGCTTCATCCCCGAGGGGAATCGGCGCCTTTGCCTGGCCAGCGATATCGACGATGATATCGCGGCTCCGAATATTTGATCCAGGTTGCGCTAGGCTTTTACTTTCTTATCTCTTCCGTCAGGATGATCGCCTGGGCGATCTCCGCCATGGGCTTTCTCAAGTCCATGCTCTTTTTTTGGATCAGCGAAAAAGCTTCCGGCTCGGATAGACCCTGTTGTTTCATCAAGACGCCCTTCGCCCGCTCGATCGCCTTGCGCGCCTCCAACGTCTTCTTGAGGTCCTCGTTTTCTTTTCTGAGCGAGTTAAATTCCTCGAAGCGCGAGATCGCCAGCTCCGTCGTGGGAAGAAGCTCCTCTTCTCTCAGCGGTTTCAGCAGATAGGCCATCACGCCGGCTTCCTTGGCCCGCTCGATCGTCTCGGCATCGTAGTGGCTCGTGAGCAGAACGATGGGCAGCGGGTTTTCCTCCATGATGGTCTCTGCCGCGCTGATGCCGTCGATATCCGGTAGCCCTACGGACATGAGAACGGCATCGGGATCGGTCGTCTGCGTCAGTTTGAGCGCGCCCTTGCCGCTCGCCCCCTCGCCGACGACTCCAAACCCTTTCTCGTTCAAAGCCTTGACCAGGAAAGCTCTGGAGGGAAGGTGGTCGTCTATCACCAGCACCTTCCTCTTTTTCATGTCGTAGCTCGATGCCTCTCTTCCGTGTTACTTTTGCAGGTGAAAATCCGCGCGATAAACAGGAACCCAAATGCGCCACTCTCTACGCTGACTCGCGTCGGTCCTTTTTCGAAGCCTCGGACGCCGTTAGTCCGCCAGAACCTTTTTCCCGTGAACATCGAGTACTGGAGATGCCGCAGCGCCCGCGCCGAGTCCACTCACGCCTACCCCGGAAGGATGAATCTGGAAGTCAGGATAACCGAGCACGCCCATTTCGGGACCGTCGAGGCCCTCGACCTCGGTCTCCGCGCTGACGCGGAGCGGCGTGATGAGATCGCTGACCTTAAACCAAGCGTAGGCCATGACGAAGCCGAACACGGCCACAACCACGCAATCGATGGCCTGCATGATGAATTGCGAGAAGTCGCCGTATAGCAGACCGCGAACGCCGTCCGCGCCGTAGGTCTTGACCATTGCCTCCCGGACCACGCCGTTCCATCCCGCGCCATAGGCTCCGTTGGCGAATATGCCGACCGAGAGCACTCCCCACAGACCGTTCGTACCGTGAACCGAGATCGCGCCGACTGGATCGTCGACTCCCCGCGCCTCCAAGAAGAACACGCTAAGCACGACTAGCACGCCCGCGACCGCGCCGATGAGCGCCGCCGCCCATGGATCAACAAACGCGCACGGTGCTGTGATCGCAACAAGACCGGCCAGCATACCGTTGCACATCATCGTGGAATCTGGCTTCAGCCCCTTGGCCCAAAGCGTGAACATGGCGAAGATGGCGCCCGTGAAGCTCGCGAGCATCGTATTAACGACCACGTAGCTGATCCGGAGATCCGTGCCTGCGAGCGTGGACCCCGGATTGAACCCAAACCAACCGAACGCGAGGATAAAGGTCCCGGTCACGACCATGGGCACGCTGTGCCCCGTTATGGCCTGCGGCCTGCCGTGCGAATCGTACTTACCGAGACGCGGTCCAATCACGATCGCTCCGGCAAGGGCGATCGCTCCTCCCATAGCATGCACGACACCCGAACCGGCAAAGTCAACTGCCCCATGGCCGAGGCCCCAATTAATCCCGCCCTGCGCCAGCCACCCTCCACCCCACACCCAGTTTGCAAATAAACAATACGGCAACGCCACCCAGAGGCCGTACAATACGAAGTTCTTCCACGACCAGCGCTCGGCCATCGCTCCCGTCGGGATCGTCGCCGTGGTGTCCATAAAGACCATCATGAAGAAAAAGAGCACCATCACGCTCACATCGCCGACCACGCTGCTGAGAAAAAAACCCTTCGTTCCCAAAAGCCCGTAGGTAAAAGCCCCGGTCGCTTTGCCCGCGGCGTCGACCGCCGCGCCGAGTCCGATGCCTTCGTTGAGCAGCGACAGTCCGGGACCAAGCGAGGGATACCAGCCCGGCGGCACGGGGCCGTTCCACCAGTTTCCCCATCCAATAGCAAAGCCGTAGATGAAGAACGCGATGCCGCCTAGCGGGTAAATCATTAAATTCATCGCCGCCGTGTGGGAGCTATTCTTCGCGCGGCAGAGGCCGGTCTCGACGAGCATGAATCCGGCCTGCATGAACATGACCAGGAAGCCGGCGACCAGCGCCCAGACGAAGTTGATCGAGTAGAGATTGTGCGCGATGCGGTCGTATAGGTCGCCGGGTTTCAGTTGATCGGGAACGTCGCCCTTGCCGTCGCCAGCGGGCGTCGCCCACGTGCCCGAGGCTGCGCCCGTTGGGTCCGGCCAGGCCGGCGGTTTCTTTGGGTCGTCGCTCGTGGCCGTGAAGTATGTCGGCAGCTTCGGCGCCGGCTCAGCCGGTGCCGTGGCCGCCGGCACGTCAGGCTTGGCCTCTTCACCAAAAACGGCAGGCGCTATCAACATCCAGGCGCTGACCGCTGAGATAAAAAGAAATAACCCCATCGTTTTTCTTGTGCTCATGCTCTCTCTCCCCTCTCGTTAGTCTGGCTAGATCGCATCCGCGCCTTTTTCTCCGGTGCGGATGCGGATGACCTCCTCCGCCGGAGTGATAAATATCTTGCCGTCGCCGATCTTTCCCGTGCGCGCGGTTTGAAGGATCGCGTCGACGACTTGCGAGGCCTTTTCATCGGGCACGAGAATCTGAATTTTTACCTTGGGCAAAAAATCGACCGAGTATTCCGCCCCGCGATAAAGCTCGGTGTGGCCCTTCTGCCTTCCGAAGCCCTTTACTTCGGTGATAGTCATTCCCTGAATGCCCACCTTGGTGAGCGCCTCCTTCACTTCGTCGAGCTTGAAAGGCTTGATGATGGCCTCGATCTGCTTCATAAGATCACCTCGCAAACGGTTGAAGATGCAAAACGGAAAACGATCATGAGAACCCTACGCAAAGCGCATGCCGCGATGCTTCGCCGGCGCAAAAGAACAATTTGCGCTTAGAACTGGATGAGTTGAACCGTGAAAGATAAAAAAGCTGGCCGTTTATTCGAGAGGAATTGCTCAGTGTTTAAGCAGCTCGCCTAAATCCTGAGCAGAGGGATAAATCTCTAAACCCAGCCGAAGATCAAGAGGAACATCGTCAGCACCATCATGACAAAACCCAACGGCACTCCGAGCCGAGCCCACTCCGTGCTTTTGATCTTGAGCGCGTGGGCCGAGATGATGTTGGGGATATTGCCGGGGATCAGCATGCCGCCGGCGATCAAGAGGCCCAGAAGCGCGCTCTTGATCTGAGTTTCACTCAAGGCGGGGCCGATCTCGGCGGCAGCCAAGGTGGCATTATCGAGAATGGCGGAGACGATGTTGACCCAGAAGAGAACTAAGGAAGATACATCGACGAGGTACATGTCGATCAGCGGTTTGAATCCCGCGCCGAGGAAAATCAGCGCCATGACGAAGACGTAAACCTTGAAGCCGCGCAGGAAGACCCCACCGATGCCTCCTTCTTCCGCTTTGCCGGACAGGGTTGGTTTCGTATCCGCGGGCCACGGCCGGACCAAAAAGGCGCCAACAACTCCCAACAACGCGACGGCGACAAAGACGTAAACACCCAGCAGATTCATAAGATAAAAAAACGTGGCGTGATGCGGCGGGCCGCTCAACTTGGATACCGCGATGGTGGAGAGCGGCTCCCCCAAAGGGGTGAGCGCCGCGCCGAGACCTATGGCGAAGCAGGTGATGATGGTGAGATTGACTTCGGCCTGACGATGCAAGCGGAGGACGTTGACAAACTCCACCAGAAGGAGCGCGGCGATGATAGCGGAGATGATGCTTGAGAGCAGTCCTAAAAAGACGATGCCGAAAAAAACGACGCCGGCCAGCGGGGCTCTCTTCAGCACCGTTTGCATGGCTCGATCGATGCTCTTCCTTAGATAATGAAAGAGCAGGCCCGCGACAAGAACGGCGAGCGTGATCTCGATCGGCGCGATGAATCCCTCCTTTACCAAAGCGAAACTCCAAGCATGCGAAACCGTTCCGCTCACAATTCCCATAACGAGAAGAAACGCTTCCAGGTTCCCTTCGATCCTCCGGTTGAGGAAGGGACCGAGAAGCACGATCGTAAAAATGAGAGTCAAGGCTACAATCGGCATGGTCGTGTGCCTATCCGCAAAGTGCGTGCCATTGGAATCATGAGTTCAAGCTGTGCCGATGACCGGATCGCGCCGATCGCTCAAGAAAGTTTGCGATGGGCCAAGGCTGGAAGCTCTCTCCGCACTTTGGCGAGATAGGCGAGATCGACTTCCGCCGTGATGACGGCGGGCATGTCGGGCGCGCGCGCGATGATCCTTCCCCAAGGATCGACGATCATCGAATTGCCGTAGGTCGCGAAGCTTTTCGGATTGTGGCCGATTTGATCCGGTGCGATGATGTAAACCTGGTTCTCGATGGCGCGGGCGCGTAACAGCGGCTCCCAGTGCGCTTCGCCGGTCAGTGCCGTGAAGGCAGCCGGCACAAAAATCACTTGGGCGCCCTTATCGACAAGCGCGCGATAAAGTTCCGGGAAGCGCAGGTCGTAGCAGATCGTAAGTCCCATCCGGCCGAACTCCGTGTCAGCCGTGACGACTTCCTCCCCGTGCTGGCGCGTCTCAGACTCCAAAGTCGTTACGCCCCGCTCGATCGCGACATCGAAGAGATGGATTTTGCGGTAGCACCCGAGCTGGCGGCCGTCCGGACCGAAGAAGAGACTCGTATTATAGGACTTCTGTACTTCCGGAATGTCCTCCAGAAAAGATCCGGCAAGGAGGTAGATGCCGAGATCGCGCGCCAGGCCGGCCATGAGACCGGCGGTCCGGCCGGACAGCGGCTCGGCCTTTTTTTTCTCCTCCGTCTTGTCGCCGCGCCAGTTGAACACCTCGGGGAGCGCGACGACTTTGGCGCCGCGCGACGCCGCTTCGCGAACCCCGGCTTCGGCCGCCCGCAGGTTAGTCTCCTTATCGTCGGAGGCGAGCATCTGGATCGCCGCGGCCGTGAACTTCATTCCACTCCAATCCCCCGCGCTAACGGTTGAGGAAAACCGGGCACGGACTTTTCCGGAGCACGTATTCCGTCGTGCTTCCCAGCACCATTTCTATGATCCGACGATGGCCGTACGCCCCGATGAAGAGCAGGTCATAATTAAAGTTGACCAAATAGTCCACAATCTTTTGTTCCGGGTAACCGCGGGCGAGCTCGTAGCGCGCCTCGATTTCATAAGATCCCAAGTACGAGCGCGCCCTTTGAAGCACCTGCTCGCCCATTTTTTCCTCTTTCGGAATATGAAGGACGGTGAGAGGCAACCGCAGCCGGGTGCAGAACTCCGCGGCGGACTCCATCGCCGAGCTGGCCCTCTGGCTGCCATCGTAGGCTAGCAAAGGCCGCTCGATCGCCTTAAAGATTTTCGTGGACACGAAAACCGGACGGGGCGACCGCCGGGTTACGTTCTCGGCCGTCCCTCCCAGCAGCCCGGTGGAAAATTCTTCATTGATGCCGCGGTGACCGAGCACGACCAGATCGGCCGTCTTGGCGCGCTCGCAGATCTCATTGGGAATGATTCCCATGTCCAGGAAGGTTTCATGGCGCACTCCCTTCTGCGTGCAGCGCCGACTGAATTCGTCGAGAATAGCCTTGCCTCTCTCTTCCAGCACCTCGCGCATTTTCGTGGAAAAATCCAAATAGGGCTCGAACCCCAAAGAGCCCGAGATATCGTGGAAGAAGGTCCCCTCGATCGAGACCATGTCGATGACGTGCTGGCCGAAGAGAGTGCCGCCCAGCTTTTCCGTCATCCAAAGCGCGTACTCAAGGGCCGCTCTGGAATGATCCGAACCATCGAGAGGAACCAAGATATTCTTGATCATGCTTCCCTCCGGATGCCTCCGCCGCCGTTTCGGGGACAACATAGCAAGGCGCCGGTTTTTTGCAAGGAGTGAATTTTCGGTTTACATGAGCGTAGGAATCAGCGATAATGTTTTCGGAGACACATGAAAGCGCTGAAGAAAACCAAAAACGACGCCGCCCTGCAAGAGTTGATGGCGGCGGCCGGCCGGATGAATATAGAGGTCAGAACCGAAAGGTTATTGAGAGAGGTCGGCTATCACGCGCGCAGCGGGAGATGCCGGTTAAAGGGACAGGATCTCATCATCCTAGACCGCGACGCACCGCTGCCGGACCAGGTAGAGTTCCTGGCCGCCGAGCTGGAGGAGAGAAGATCGGCGAGTACTGCAAAATCATCCAGATAACTTGGAAGTCTCAACTCGTATTTTTTTTGCCGCCTCGATACCGAGAGAAAACTCGTCTTTCCCCACCCTGAGGCTCATGATTCCGAGCGAAGGGGCCACCTCCAGGACCTGAATCTTCGCGCCGGGAAAAAGTTGGTGGTCTTGCATGAATCCAAGCAGCCTGGCATCTCTTTCACCGCCTTCGGTGATGCGTTCCATGACAACTTCTTTTCCCCCCGCCACCTGATTTAACGGCATTTCCTTCCGACGAGAACCGGCGCCCTGGCCCGGTATGAGATTTCCGTGGGGGCAGGTGCTCGGATGACGCAGAAGCTTCGTCAGTTTCTCTTCCACCTCCGCCGAGATCGCGTGTTCCAGGCGATGCGCTTCTTGATGCGCCTTGACCCAATCCATGCCCAGGATATCGGTCAGCAACCTTTCCGTAAGAAAATGACGCCGCAGGATTCCTTCAGCCACCTTTTTTCCTTTGGCCGTCAGGTGAATCTCTTTGCGCTGCTCGACGGTTAGATAGCCCTGGCTCTCCAGCCGCCGGAGCGTCATGACCATCGTCGAGGGAGAAACCCCCATCTCGTCGGCTACCCGTGCCGCGATCACTGGCTGAATTTCCTCTCCCAGGACAAAGATCGTCCTCAAATAATCCTCCGCGGTCGGCGTAATCTTGGAATTGTCCATGTCTTGACAAGCTTTTTCTGTTAGTGTATGCGAATATTCTTAGTTCAGTCGATAAAACTAAATTGCTGAACCGAACTCAAGATATGCATTACATCGATGATCTTATTTGAGTCGGCCGGCGAGGTCAAGAGAGGTGAATCATGGGTCGTTTATTAGGAAGCGCTAAAATGGCTGGTCTTCTGGCAGCGGCGCTCTTTGTTTTCGTTGGGCCGCAAAAACTGCCCGCTGAGGAGCGGGTGGTGATCGCGATCCAACCGACGCTCTCCAGCGACGAGATGTTGACCAAATCCAAACCGCTGCAGCAGTTCCTCGAGCAGAGTCTTGGAGGAAAGACCAAAGTAGAGATTTATGTTCCGACCAGCTTTGCAGCCGTAGTCGAGTCTTTGCGTTTTGGTCATGCGCACGTTGCGTTCATGTCGGCATGGCCAGCCCAATTGGCCGCGCAGTTGGGCGGCGCCGAGGTCGCCTTGGCGGAAGTGCGGCAGGTGCTACACGGGAAAGACAAGGTTGAGGCGCCTTATTATTTTTCCTACTGGGTGGTGCCGTCCAATTCACCGCACCAGAGCCTGCATTCTTTGAAAGGCAAGACGGTTTGTTTTCCAAGTCCGATTTCGACCTCCGGCTATGTGGCGCCGATGGGCCGTCTGGCAGAGTTGAACCTTTTGCAGACACCGGAGGGTAAGGAGGCGGATCCAAAAACGTTCTTTAAGGAAGTTATCTTTGGCGGCGGTTACGCGCAGTGCTGGCAGGCGCTGAAACAAGGACAGGTGGACGTAACCATCATCGCCGGCGACGTTCCGGAGAAGCTCTATAACGAAGTGCTCGGCTCGACGCGCGTGCTTGAGCAGCAGGGGCCGATTCCTTCCCATGCCGTCGTCGTAAGCAAAGAACTCAAGGATCCGCTCCGCGCAAAAGTCATTCAAGCCATAGAAAAATTGAGCCAGCCGGAGCACAGGGACATGATGCGTTCTTTCATCTCGAGCCTCTTCGTCGGATTCAAGCCGACGACGACCGCTGAACACCTGGGACCTCTGACGCGCTACTTGAAATTGGCGCGTCTCAAATACACGGAGCGCTTGTGAGCGAAACCACCGGCATCGAACCAGCGCTTCGGGCCAAAGGCGTCTCTTTCGCTTACAATGACGAGGAGTGGGTCTTAAAAGATATTTCTCTAGACCTGCCCCGAGGCAAGCTCACCATGCTCATGGGGCCCTCGGGGTCCGGAAAAACCACCCTTCTCAAAGTGCTGGCAGGAATCATCAAACCGCAGCACGGACAGGTTGCAGTGCTGAATCATGCGATTGAGCAACAGAACCAAAGAAAGCTCAGCTCGCTTATCGGTTACATTCCCCAGCAACTGGGGCTCGTCCGGAATTTGACCGCCATGGAGAACGTCCTGATGGGCGCTTTGGGACGCTGCGGGCACGCGAAAGCCTTGTTGGGGATTTTCCCTGGCTATGAAATAGAACAGGCCCAAGCGGCGCTCGATTTGATGGGGATCGGCCATAAAGGATCCGAAACCGTTTTTCGCATGAGCGGCGGGGAGCGCCAGCGGGTTGCGATCGCGCGGACGTTATTGCAGCGGCCGCAGGTCGTGCTGGCCGACGAGTTTGTCTCCGATCTCGATCTCGCGTTGGCGTCGGAGATATTGGGCCGTATGCGCCGCGCCGCGGCGCAAGAACAAATCACCTTCCTCATGAGCATGCATCGGGTGGGGTTACGCGATTTCGGCGACCACATTCTGACCCTGAGCAACGGACAGGTCGCGCTCGGTTCTACAAACAGCCCTCAGTCGGAATCTTCAAGTTGAGATCCCATCGTGAGAACAAACCTCCTGGTTTCGTCGGTCCTTATTTTTCTTTTAGGGATCGTACTGGCGGACTTCGGTTTTTTCGACGGAGCGCGGATGCTGAGGGGCTTGCGAAATCTGGGCATCTTGACGTCGGAGATGATTCCTCCGGACGCCAGCGTGCTTCCGGTCGCCGGAATGGCCCTCTGGGAAACGGTGCAAATGTCGTTCGCCGGAACCCTATTGGGCTTTCTCGCTTCCCTCCCGTTAAGCGTCCTGGGCACACGGCACTTATTTTCACCTATAATATCCGGCGCCGCTCGTTTTGTCGCCGCCACGATCCGAACCATTCCTGTGCTGTTGTGGGCGATCATTTTCGTGATTCTGGTCGGTCTCGGCCCGTTGGCGGGCACTCTCGGCATCGGCGCCTACACCGTAGGCTATCTCGCCAAAATATACGCGGACCTTTTCGAGGGAACCGACCCCGAGGTTATCGAAGCGGTGCAAAGTACCGGCGCTTCCAAACTCCACCTGGTGCGCTTCGTCTTCCTTCCCGAAGGCGCCAATGCGATTTTAACCCAACTTCTTTTCATGCTGGAATATAATGTTCGCGCTTCTTCCATCCTAGGCTTTGTCGGCGCGGGCGGCATCGGCTTCGTCATGCAAGTCTACCTGCAAACTTTAGAATATCGGCGCTTAGCCACCGTGTTGCTTTTGATTCTGCTCGTGGTTCTAACGATGGACGGGCTGAGCGCCTGGTTGCGACGGCGGTTCCTTCTTACGACGAGGTCCTAGAGAACCGGCATGATCCTTCCTGCGGCAAACCTAAGCCGTCTCCTTGTTGTCTCGTGTTTGCTTCTTGCCCCGCACCTTGCCCTGGCCGCGGAGGAAGCGAGAAAACTCGTAACCGTCGTGGATTACATCGGCGGCGACTACAAAAACGCCGTGCAGGCAGGGAAAGTGATTCATCCAGAGGAATATCGGGAGATGAAAGAGTTCTCTCAAAGAAGCCTGGAGCTCGCGAAGCAGCTCAAGGCGGGAGAGAAGAGAGATATCGAACAAAACGTGAAAAAGCTCGCGGTCCTGATCGATCGGAAGGCGGACGAGAAAGCGGTGGCTGATTTATCGAGGGATATCAAAGAAAAGCTTATCAAAACTTATAAGATCGTCACCTATCCTCGGACCCTACCATCCCTGCAGGCAGGGAAAACCGTGTTCATTCAGAACTGCGCTCAATGCCACGGCGAGGACGGCAAGGGCGACGAGCCGGGCCGCGCGACGATGAACCCGAAAGAGCCGGCGCCGACGGATTTTACTGATCCGAACGTTATGAACGGACTTTCTCCTTTCAAAGCGTTCAACATCATTTCCTTTGGAGTCGAAGGAACCGCCATGCCGAACTTTTCCGCGCTCACCGAGGAGGAACGCTGGCAGGCGGCCTTTTATGTTTTATCGCTTCGATTTACCGCTGAAGAAGCCGCGCAAGGTGCCGCTCTTATTTCAACCGCGAAGGTTCCAGCCGAGCTGCAACATGTCGAACCGTTGTCGACGTCCACGGATGCGGAGCTGACAGAAAAACTGAAACCTTTGTTTCAGGAGAACCAATCACGCCGGGTTCTAGCGTATCTCAGACGAGGAATTTTGGAGCAACAACAAAACCAAGCTCCCTTGATCGCGGCACGGACGCTCCTGGCGGAGGCGATGGCCTTCTACGAAAAAAACGAAAAGGACAAGGCTTATCAAAGAGCCGTCGACGCCTACCTTGACGGTTTGGAGCTCGCCGAGGCGGAACTCTTTGCCAAAGACCTTTCGTTTGGGCACGCCCTGGAGGATCAATTCACCCAGTTCAGGAATGCCATAAGACGCGGCGACAGCATCGCCGAGGTCCGTAGTCTCTATATGCAGATCACCGCCGGATTGGATCGGGCTACGCAGATATTGTCCAGTCATGACACCCTCAACGACAGCTACATTTTCATAAATGCGCTGCTCATCATCTTACGGGAAGGCTTGGAAGTGGCTTTGATTTTGGCGGCCATCCTGGCGTCGCTGAAGATCATGGGCGCAACCGAGGCCATGCGTTACATCCACCTGGGTTGGATTCTGGCTATCGCCGCCGGGTTGGTCACCTGGTTTGTAGCTCAATCGTTTCTTTCACTGAGCGGAAAGCATAGGGAAGCGATAGAAGGTTTCACCACACTTGTCGCTGCGGTCGTTCTCTTCTACGTGGGCTACTGGCTACACACGAAGGCCGAAGCCAGGAAGTGGCAACAGTTCATCCGCGACAAGGTTCAAGGGGCGCTCTCGCGACAGCGCCTGCTTGCGCTGGCAGGAGTTTCGTTCGTCGCGACTTATCGAGAAGCCTTCGAAGTGGTGCTTTTTTACCAAGCGCTCTGGCTCCAAAGCGCCGCCAACCCAAAGCCGGTGGTTTCGGGATTTGCCGCGGGCGCCGCCGTGCTGTGCCTGGTAACGATCGTTCTTTTTAAACTCGGATTAAAGATACCCATCAACTATTTCTTCGGTACGACGGGCATCTTGCTCTATCTGCTGGCGCTCGTCTTTGCCGGGCAAGGCGTACGGGAACTTCAGGCCACGGGCTGGTTCAGCGTGACCCCGCTCCGCTTTCCGCCGCAGATCAGCGCGCTGGGAATTTATCCGACCGTGGAGACTCTCGCGGCCCAAGCCTTAGTGCTCCTGGCGTTGATTGCCATGACTCTCCGGGCGTATCGAGAACACGGGGGCGAGGTCAAAGGAACCTGATCGTGGAGCACCGCGCCGGAAAAAAGAATTGGAGCAGCCGTGGAGCGGAGAAACCCTTGCGCTGTCTCTGCGGCAGCCTTTTGGCGCGGCTGGTTGCGGACGGCGTAGAACTCAAATGCCGCAAGTGCAAACGTCAGATCGTCGTTCCTTTGCTAGACGAGAACGATTCCGCGAAGAGTGAAGTTATGTGGAAGTAAGCTGACCCTATTTGAAATTTTTTGAGAGGCCGGAGGTCTTGAACCCAGAGCCCGGGATCCACGGAAACGTGTCCCGGGCTTTTTTATTTTTCGGAAAAAGAAAAGGAGAAGGAAGATGAAATATTCCGTCGTTGTTTTCAGCCTAGTGGCGCTCGCAACATTCACGAGTGCGGCCAGCGCTCCGGTCGATGACGTTGTCGAGCTGCGTTTTGAGCATCGTCGCTTTGCTCCTCAGACAATCACCGTGCCGGCCAACCGGCCGTTCAAGATAAAGATCGTCAACGCCAGCAAGGAAGCGATCGAATTCGAAAGCTTCAAGATCAACCGTGAAAAGGTTATCGGACCCGGCGAGACGATCGTTGTACCCATGCCTGCTCTGAAGCCGGGCAGCTATGACTTTTACGATGATTTTCCACTCGGATGTTCCCGAGGGAATCATGATCGCCAAATAAGATCCACAGGCAACTTCAGGGGATGAAAAGGAGATTGTAAAATGAACCCATATTTGCGCCCGCCGCAATTTTTATTATTGATGCTTCTCGCCTCTCTATTGCACCCGCGTCTATCGGGAGCGCAGCTTGATCCTTTTGAATTCGAAGTTTATCCCTATAAGACCCTAGGCCGCGGAATGCTCGAATTGGAGTCGCTCAACACTGTCGTTGCCAACGGTCATCGGCATGGAGAAGAGGGAACCTCCCACGGCGCACTGCCGAGCCAGTCGATGTGGCGCACCGCTTTCGAGGTTGCCTACGGCTTGACGGATCGGATCGAGGCGGCGGCGTACGTCAATCTCGCCAAACCCAGAGGAGGCGATCTCCAGTATGCAGGCTCCAAGTTTCGCCTGCGGAGGAGTCTCGTCGATCAGGGTCAACTGCCCGTCGATCTCGGCTGGTATTTCGAGCTGGCTTACGCGCGAACGCCGAAATTCGACGATCAGAAGCTGGAGCTGGAATTACGGCCGATCATTCAAAAGGACTTAGGCGATTTTTCCCTGATGTTGAATCCGATCTTCGAGAAAATCCTGGTCGGTTCGGAAGAAAAGGAGGGATTCGAGTTCGGTTATGCCCACGGCATTTATTATCGCTGGATGCGCGCGCTGACGCTAGGGATCGAGTTTTACGGGGGCATCGGCATGACCAAGCATCCGGAGCCGTCCAAAGAGCAGCAGCATTACATCTTCCCGGTTATCCAGGGCGAGTACGGAGGAATCGAGTACAGCGTAGGCCCCGGATTCGGGTTGACGCGCGGCTCGGATCGCGTACTCGTGAAGTTCAATATCGGATTGGAAAAATTTATCGGAGCGCTTTTCGGTCTTTCGTCCGGTTGGCTCTTCTAGATTCCGAACAGATCACGGGTGTTGCGGCTCGTGGCTTCCGCTACGTCATGCAAATCCAAACCTTTAACCGTAGCCAAAGTTTCAGCCGCGTGGAGGACAAACGCAGGCTCGTTGCGCTTGCCGCGATGCGGCACCGGCGCGAGATACGGGGAATCGGTCTCGACCAGGATGCGGTCCAACGGCAGCTTCCGCGCGACTTCCCTGAGAGTACCGGCATTTTTAAACGTCAGGATGCCGCTGAAGGAGAGATAAAATCCGAGATCCAGAAATATTTTTGCAGCCTCGTAGTCTCCGGTGAAGCAGTGGATCACGCCGCGAAGATCCCCTCCACCCTCGGAGCGAAGGATCTCGGCGATCTCGCGGTGGGCGTCCCGGTCGTGGACGACGAGGGGAAGACGGGTCTCGCGCGCCATATGGATGAACCGCGCGAAAATTTTCGTCTGCAAGTCGTGCGGCGAGTGATCGTAATAAAAATCCAGGCCGGTTTCGCCGACCGCAACGACCTTGGGATCGGCGGTAAGGTCTTTTAGCCGCTTGAGATCCTCCTCGCTCACGTCTTTAACATCGTGGGGATGCATGCCGACAGTGGCAAAAAGTCCGGCAAAAGAATTTGCCGCGGTAACCGCGGCATCGTTGCTCGCAAGCTCTCCCGCGCCGCCGACCACGACGATCTTTTCTACTCCCGCGGCATGCGCGCGATCGATCACCGCTTGGAAGTCGGCGGCGAACTCAGGCCCCTGAATATGGGCGTGGCTGTCGATCAGCCCGAGTGAATTTCCCTCCGACATTTATTCTTCAGCTTTAGCCTCGATGCGCGGAAACAAAATTTTCGGCGGGAGGACCTTGTGGCCCGGGGAGAAGAAGTTTCCCCAAGGGATTTGAGAATTTGAAGCGGCCTCGGGTATGGCGAGCAAAGTTTCAATCTCCTTGGCCGCGTCGGGGAGAAAAGGGGCGATGAGACGACCGGTCGTTCTTATCGCTTCCAGCAGATGGTGGAGGATCTCGCCGACTCTGCCGCGCTTCTCCGGATCTTTAAACAATACGAACGGCGAGGTCTGAACGATATACCGGTTGGCGTGATCGAGAGCCGACCATACCGACTCTAGGGCGCGATGAAATTGCAAACTCCTCATATGCGGCTTCAAATCCTCTTCTGCCTGGAGGAACTTGTCCCTGAGTTCCAGATCTACTTTGGGCCATTCGCTTCCCAACGGTTGCACGACACTGGCGAAATATTTTTCCTGCATGGCCAGCACGCGGCTCACGAGGTTGCCGAAGTTGTTAGCCAAGTCGGAGTTGTAGCGCGCGGTGAGGCTCTCTTCGCGAAAGTCCGCGTCTTGGCCGAAGACGCCTTCGCGCAGCACGAAGTAGCGGAACGCATCCATGCCGATCTTCTCCTTCATCGCCAGCGGAGAAATCACGTTCCCCAGGCTTTTGGACATCTTCTGGCTTTCCACGGTCCAGAAGCCGTGTACATTGAGATGTTTGTACAGCGGCAGATTGGCGGCCATCAACATGGTCGGCCAGAATACACCGTGCGGCTTAAGTATGTCCTTGCCGATGAAGTGCTGCGCTTCGGGCCATAGTTTCTCGAAAGCCGCCTCGCCCTTGTACTTGAGCGCGCTGACATAATTGATCAGCGCATCGAACCACACATACGTCACGTAGCGCTGATCAAAAGGAATCTCGATGCCCCAGGTGAGACGGCTCTTGGGACGGGAGATGCATAAATCGCCGATAGGCTCGCGCAGCATCGCTATGACTTCGTTTCTGAATCCCTCCGGCCGGATAAAGTCCGGGCGCTCTTCAAGATGGCGCAGCAGCCGGTCCTGATATTTGCTCATGCGGAAAAAATAATTGTCTTCTTCGATCAGCTTCGGCTCGGTCAAGTGATCCGGACATTTGCCGGCAACCAATTCCTTGTCGGTGTAGAAGCGCTCGCAGCCAAAACAGTAGAGTCCTCCATAGCGGTCGAAGTAGATGTCCCCGGCGTTGTAAACCTTCGTTAGGAGTTCCTGAACGTAGCGAACGTGATACGCGTCGGTCGTCCGGATAAAGTGATCGTAGGTGAAGCCGCACTTGTCCCAGACCTCCCGAAACGCGGCGCTTACCCGGTCGGTAAATTCCTTCGGCGGAACTCCGGCGGCAGCCGCCGCCTGGAAAATCTTATCGCCGTGTTCATCTGTGCCGGTAAGATAAAAAGTTTCCAGGCCATTTGACCGATAGTACCGCGCCAACGTATCGGTAATAATCATCGTGTAGGCGCTGCCCAGGTGCGGCTCCGCGTTGGCATAGAAAAGAGGAGTGGTGATGTAGATGCGGTCCATCAATCTTATTTTGGCGGCTCGGCTATATTGATAAAAAGGTTTTCGAGCGCCATCCGGCGATTCACGTTTCTCCGGATGCGCGCGGCCGTGAGGAGAGCCCGATAGCGAAGGAAAAGAATCTTCTCCAGAGTTGAGCTCGCTGCCTGCGCCTTAAGATCATCGATGCGATCGAGATTGCAGATTTCTTCAGCGTTCTCCGTAACGCGATAAATCAATAGATCGCGATACCATCCAGTCAACCAATCGAGAAATTTTAGTGCTTGCTCCCGATCTTTCGACAGCTCATCGGCCAAAGTAGTCCATCCCATACGATCATCTTTGGCTAAAGCCGCCAGCCCTTCAACCCATCCCTCTCTGTCGCGCGCACGCTGCGCGGTATCGGGATCGAGCGCCTTGCCGAGGCTTCCCATCGACGACGCGGCCAGAAGCCGCGCCTGTTCCGGCTTTAAACCCTGCCGCGAAATCAAGCGCGCGACCACTGCGCTTGCGGGCAGAGGCGCAAAGGAAAGACGCAGGCAGCGGGACAACAGAGTGGGAAGAAGACCCCCGGCGCTGGTGGAGATCATGATTAGAACAGCGCCCGCGGGGGGCTCTTCGAGGGTCTTCAACAACGCGTTCTGGGCGGAAGAATTCATCAGCGGAACCGGATCGACGATGGCTATTTTCTTTCCGTTGGAAAAGGCGCGATAGTTCAATTCTCTTTCCAGCGCTCGGACCTGCTCGATCGCGATTTCTTTCTTTCCGGGAAGGGGCCCGACCAGCCGGACGTCGGGGTGATTGTGGTTTTCTATCCTGACGCAAGAGTCGCACCGGCCGCAAAAGTCGCGCCCGATCTCCCGGCAATGGACCGCTTTTGCCAGAGAGAGCGCCACGGTTTTCTTTCCGACGCCTTCAGGACCGATGAAGAGATACGCATGATGGAGACGGTCCTGAGCCAAAGCCCGTCGCAGGGTGGCTAACGGTTTGTCGTGACCGACAATGTCGGAAGAGAAAGGCATACCTAAAGTCCCGCAAGTTTCCGCTCGACGATTCCTTTGATCTGATCGTGCACTTCCGCGATCGAGGCCGACGCGTCGAGGATGTGGACGCGCTCGGGCTCGGCGCGAGCCAGCTCCCGGAATCCGCGGCGCACGCGCTCGTGGAACTCGACTTCTTCGCGCTCAAATCTGTCTTCCGGGCTCTGCGGAGTTCGTTGGGCTTCGATTCTCCGGGTCGTCCGCGAGAGGCCGAGCTTCACCGGGCAATCCAACAGCAGGGTCAAGTCCGGAATGATCCCGCCGCTCGCGATGAGATTCATCTGACGCAACGCGTTGAGATCAGCCCCGCGGCCGTAACCCTGGTAGGCCAGGGTGGAGTCGGTAAAGCGGTCGCATAAGACTATCTTGCCGCTTGCCAGCGCGGGCTGAACGATCTCCTGGACATGCTGGGCCCGGTCGGCAAGGTATAGAAAAATCTCGGTCCGAGAGGAAATTTGCTCGTCTCCAACTTCAAGAAGCGCTTTGCGGATCATCTTACCCAGGTTTGTTCCCCCCGGCTCGCGAGTACAAATACAGGCGCGGCCCCGGCTCGACAGATAATCCGCAAGCAGTTTAAGCTGCGTGCTTTTTCCTGAGCCGTCACCGCCTTCGAAGGAAATCAAGCGACTCATGCAGCGAACTACAAGGAGAGGAAAGGACGAAATGAAGGGGGGTAACCCCGGAACGCTTCACTTGCTAATGCGCGTTGGCTTATCGAGACGCGATACCTTTTTAGGTTTTTGCCTCTCCCAAGAGGAGATTGATTCCGTTGATCAGTTGCGTGCTGGTAAACGGTTTGGTGATATAGTAGTCGGCTCCTAGTTTGTAGCCGCCCAACACGTCCTCGTATTGGACCTTTGCCGTCAGGAGAATCACCGGGATGGAAGAAGTGTCGGTGGAGCCTTTGAGTCGCGTCAAGACTTCGAGTCCATCCATCTGGGGCATCATGATGTCGAGCACGACAAGATCGGGCTTCTGCTGTTCGAGACTGGTAAATAACTCCGCGCCGCTGTATGCGGACAATACATTGTAACCCTTGCCTTCTAGAATGGTCCGCACAATGGTGATGATGTCCGGGTTATCGTCAACCACCATGATGGTTTTTTTTGTGTCCATTCCTTTTCCTCTTTACGCTTCTGGCATCCGTTTCCAGCCTTCGAACTGGGACTATACCATCTCCTTACCGTCATGTAAAACCTCCTTTTTCTCTCCAGATTCGGTGCTACTTCCCGATTGTTGTCGAGATGTTGCGACCAAAAGTCTTTGCGGGAAAGAGTGATGAGTGGAGTGTTGTTAGAACTTTTGCTTCCAGCCCGTCACGGCAACTGCGGGCCATGGACATCCGGGTCCGAGACAGCCGAACTGGCAGGCATAATCAATTGTGGGATTGCCGGAGATATCGTTCAGAGCGACGCCGAGGCTGCTGTTCGTAAAGGGATCTCCCGCCCAGGTCGATTGGCCGTCTCCGGCAATGATGAACCCGGTAATCTGTGGGTTTTTAGCGATTCTTAATTGCTGGTGGACCAGGATCGCCCCGGGAGCGTAGGTCGCCGTCATGTTGCCGCTGATATCCAAGTCGTTTCCAGTGACTAACAAATGGTCCTTGAGCGGCAAGGATGGGGTCGGGTATGGACGCCAATATAGGTCGGAAGTTGCGCGGATGCTGTCGCGCGCAATAATCGTCGCTTGCCACGGGAGGCTTGCGGTGCCGATGTTACCGGAGATATCAATCTTAGTTTCCGAGTAAAAGACTCCGTCTGCGGCGGTGACGCTTCCGACGCTCCACGTTCCTTGGGAAAACGACCAGCCGGCAGGCACCGGTACGAAGGCTCCGCCGGCACAAAATCCACTCGGATCGCAACTTATACCCGGGCCGGCCGTGACCGTGCCATCGTCATGAAGTATGTAGCCGTTGCCGTTTATCCCAAGGCTCGCAACGTGAGGAGCGTAATCAGCAGGATTAATTCGGGGAATGTCATACGGAACGGCACTGTTATGGCTTGATTCATACGCGGCTCTTTTCTGCAATGAATCGAGGTTATTGGCGCTGAGTCCTTGACTGGAGGTGGCGCACGCGGCGTTGCCGATACATGGTGACCCTGGAATATTCATTCCTTCGGGTATAGCTCCTCCGGCGACGTTCATATTGGCCGCGGTGAGGCCGTCGGCCATTTGAACGGCGGGATTGCCCGAGACCTGCATATCGTCATTCGAATGGGCTCCTCCGCATGCGCCGATCAACTTGGGACTGCCGCTTACCGTCAGATCAGCTCCGGTGATAATCGCTTTGGGCGGTCGTCCCGGATCTTTTCTGAACCATGCTTCTACCTCGCTCACTGAGTTATTAGAAGCCGTGCCCCTGGAAACGGCTCTGATCCGATCCGGGTTCGTGGCCGACTCCAGCGTCGTGACCCTGTAAGTGCCCCCGCTAAAGCTCGGGTTGGACGCGATGACCGCGCCGGCGCTCGCCTGCATAGCTTGATTGAAGCTCATGTTCCCGTTCCGGCTCTGCAATTCACTGCGCGCATGATTCACGCCGGCTTGGGCAATATAAAACGCTCTATTGCCGGAGCTAAGATTCCCACTGGTTCTGAGATCGGTCTGGGTGGATAAGATCGCGGCTGCGCCTGCTCCGATTAACAACGCTATGGTGAGCAGGCATACCACCAGAACAATGCCCCGCTCATCGGCCAACGTCTTGGTCAGAAGCATGCCAAAGCGCCTCTAGTAATTTCTGAACGTCACACTGGACGAGAGGGTAGACTTGAGAGTTTTCCCCGATCTCTTGCCTTGGGGCGTCGGATCGGGAACTTCCACCGAAAATTTGATGCCGACCCGTTTCACGGCATCCACCGGCGGATTGCCGCTGAGCTGTAAATCGTTCCCATCAAAATAGGTGAAGAGCGGTTCTTTGGAGGAAACCACCACGTTGGCGACCAGGCAATACCCACTGCGTCTGATAATCATCGGCCCCGGGCACGTGGAAGTTGCGCCGCCGATATCGTAAGTGACCGTTTCGCCCGTTTCCGTGCACTTTCCATCCGGATCGCCGCCGTTCCTTGACTCCGTATCGGCTTGGATTTGGATGGAACTGGAAGTGGCCGAAACCACTCGAAGCGGGTTGCCGGAACTATCCTTGACACACGTCGCATCGGTGATCATTGGAAACGACCCCGCGTTTCTCAACTCCCGCACCATAATGTCCAGCGATCCGCGCGCGTCCTCGAGCGTCACGGTTCTCGTCTCTTGCAATAACAGACTGAATAGTTGCTCGCGATAAAAGCCGTACAGCGCTGACAAGACTATCGCGGCGCAAGCGGTGGCGCCGAGAAATTCTACTGTCGTGAACCCTGAGCGCCCGAATGTTCTATTCATCGACCTGCTCACGGGGTAAAAACCAGGGTCGAGAGAGTGACGGCGCGCGGTTCGGTATCGCGCCACCGAACGGCCACGCTGACCTCTTTCAGGCCCGATCCGATGGAAAAATCCTTGATCGTCCAGCAGCGATCATAAATCCCTCCCGGAGCTCCCGTGGCCGAAATGGCCTGGTCGCCGGAATTCGGACATCGATCTACATTGCTGAGGACAGGTAGCGAACTCAGTTGCTCGAGCTTGTCCTGCGCAAGATTGCTCGCAATCGTATAGCTACTGCTATAGAAATTGCTTCGAATGACGCTGACCGTGTTGAGTGAAACCGCCACTACAGCTACGGAGATAACGGCTATCGAAACAAGGACCTCGGTATAGCTCAAGCCCTCTTGGCGTTGCAGCGAGGATCGTCTCATTTTCCGCCTCGTTAGCATGGCACGTTGACCACGCGTATCCTTCCCGTGCCGCCAAAGACAATCACGTTTTTTCCCTCCTGCCGGCTATTGCAAAGCTTGATCGTGTCACTGTTGGAGGTGCCTCTGGGAGTAAAGCTAATGTCGGGCGCGCTGGTATTGCCGTAAACAATTCCTTCCGGCAAAGCCTTATCTTCTCCAGTCGGTTGGTATATATGTGCGTTGGTTTTTTTCTCGATCTTATAAAGCGAGGGGGCCAAAAAGACCACGCGGTAGTCAATATTTTGCGCGACAGCCTGGGACTTGATACGATGAAGCTCGGATTGGATTTGCCTTGCAGCGGCATTCAACCGGTAGGTTGGCGCCAGCGCCATCAAATTTGGGATAGCGATTCCCGCCAGAATGGCAGACAATGCCAAGGCAACAATCATGTCTAACAGAGTGAATGCCGCCTCTGGCAGGAGATGAAATTTTGCCCCGGATTCATTCACGGGGCGTGACAATATCTAGCCTGCGGGAGCTTGTCAAGAAAATAATAAGTTACAAATTACTGGAATTGGGGGGCAGGAAATAGGGAGGGCTCTATCTACCCCTGAGAAGCCAGACGTAGTCGGGTTCGTTCCTGATACTATCCAGGGCTGTATCTACCTTGACATAGCCGATGTCGCTGTAGCCCAGCTTGAGCGCTTTTTCGAGCGACGGAATAGCTAAATCCTTTTTATCGTAGAATGCATAGAGCCGGGCTAAGTTGTAGTGGGCGCTTGCATTTTCTGGATTAGATTCCACGTTCTTGACTGCCTCGGCAATCCTTTTCTCGCGCTCCTGGAGCGCAGACTGATTTTTTTTCGCAGTCTCTAGGTTTTTGGGGGCCGTTGCGCTCTTTGGATCGATTTCCAGCGTTTTTTCCAGCTCGCGAATAGCTTCGTCGTAGCGTCCCGCCTTGTTATATAGAACGCCGAGATTGTTGCGGGCAATCGAATCGCGCGGATTGAGCTCAATGGCTTTTTGATAGTGGATGATGGCTTCCTCAAGGCGACCTTGCCGATCATAGGCGTAAGCGAGGTTTAGCCGAACGTTTGAGTCCGTCGGATTCAACCCCACCGCTTTAAGGAGCGGGTCGATCGCCTCACTGAACTTGCTCTGCTTGAGCAACTCCACTCCCTCATTGCTCCGCTGAACGGCTTCGTCCGAGGTTGCCTGCGCCGAGAGCGCGTACGGCAGCAAAAGAGCCGTGCCGACAAATATAAGTTTAGCTATCACTGGAATACCTCGCGCCATCCCACAAGCTGTTTCAAAGCAGCAGGGCTGGGTAGCTGGGTATTGGTAATCTGCTGGTCGGTCGTGCCCGTAACGGCCCAGATGGTGAACTGACCGCCCGAGGTATTCATTACGATCACTGGCCTTGACGGTATTCCGGTACCGATTGTCGTGGCATGGGCCGACGCGCTTTGCCCGGCATCCAACAGCGTCCCATCGGTGAGATTCAGGGCGGCATCGCCTGTAGTCATATTGACCGAATAAAGCTTGGCAGTTCCGCCGCCGGCGCCGCAAGTGACCGCAGTTGTGGGCGTGAAGGTTGTAAAAAGAACGATCTTGTTGAAAACGTCCGCGGACGCCAAAACTTTTTCCATATTCGCCAGGACAATATACCAGCCTTGCGTGACGGTGCCGGTGCCCAAAGTGAGATCGGTTAAAGACGATTCCGTAAGGAGGTTGCCATTCGCCATGTCGTTTGGATCGTCTTTGAACCCATAAAACCGGTTCGTACTCGGCTTATTCATGGGATGGTTTCGGTCGCCCGTGCCAAAGAAAATCCAAAGGTTCTTGGCTGAATCATAAGCCAGGGCAGGCGGCGCATAGATTCCTTGCGCCGGATAATACTCGCCCGCAATGGGTGGATTCGCCTGCGTCGGCGCGGCCGCAAAAACGCGCTTGCCGGTCCAAGTGCTCGTGTTGCCCGTCGAAACATCAAACTTCCAAAGTTGCCCGCCAACGTCGCCGATATAGACATGGTCGATATATCCGTTATGGTCGAGGTCAACAGCGGACGGATTTGCAGCGAGGCTGAAATTCATATACTTCCGGTCGTCTGTCACGCCGCCAGGGTTGTAGTACTCCCAGAGCTTGCTGCCGTCCGATAGATCGATGACGAAGAAGGCTTTGCCGGTATTGTTGTTCTGCGCGGTGTCATAGCCCCCGCCGACAAACGCCACCCACTTGTCCGCACCGGATATTGTAACTTTTCCAATGGCGGGTTCCGACCAGGTCTCGCCTAGTTTTGTTGAATCGGCGAAGCTCCACAGGTAGGCCGGATTGGTCGTATCGGTAATGTCGAGGGCGTAATACTTACGCCCGCCGCGCCTGAGGCCGGATACGGCGACGGTTTTCCATGTCGGCGTCGCGCCGATTTTTACGTCGGCAACGACGGGACTACCGTCCACGTAGAAGTCGTGTTGTCCGATAGTCGCCGTCAGATCTTTCAAATCGCCGAGAAGGTCGGGCGGGATTAAACCCCACAGCTCGGCCCCGTCGCTCTCGCGAATGGCGTGCATGATGCCGTCGTTGGCGCCGGTAAGGAGTATGGTCGGCCTGCTGGCGACGCTGCTCGTCGTTTTGAATGCGTTGTAACTCGAATCCATGGAAACCATGAACGGCGGAGTCACCAAAGCGGGAGTGGAATGAAAGATATCTCCCAGTTTCCAATTCCGCTCCTCGTTCGTAACAGTGTCGTCGTCTTCGTCATAGGTGTCGACTCCCCTGATGAACTGGATGATGTCATTTTTTTCGGTGCCCGTCGCGGCATTCATCATCCCAGGGGTAATGCTCGCATTGCTGGTGGAAAAATCCTGCCGGGTGTTACTGATAACGGTGTAGATGTTTCGGCTGCTCGCCGTCATCGTGCTGAGCTGTTGGCCGGCATCCCATTGGAGGGCTGACGCGAGAGGGATGCCGTTCGCATCGACCTGAATCAACCCGTTGGAGTCGCGGTTATACGCCTTCAAAAAACCTTTCCAAAACGGATGGGATGGATTGGACTGAAACGACGCCAGGTAGGCGCGCTGGGCTCCGCTCGTACCGGTCGTGGGCACGACCGGCGTCGCAAAAGAATAAGTCGAATTCAGTACCTGGCTGATCGCGGCGTTGAGCGCCTTTTCCAAATCGGCGGCGTTGAACGCCTCGTAATAGCTGCCGCCGCCGTTTTTCGCGGTGTCTTTTAATATTTGGACCTTGCCGGGCTTGGCCGCGTCGTCCGGCAAAGCGAAGGCGATAACGTGCACGACGATATTTTGCACGCCGGAATAGGTGCCATTATGATCTTGTGTGAAAAGAGCCGTCGCCTCGAGCCGAGGATCCGTGCTTCCGCCGGCGACGTCGTCCGTGAGGACGATCACGAAATTCGGCTGGCAGGAATATTCGATCGGACTGGGTACGCCCGTCAGGTGTCCTTCATAATAATCGCCTGCGCTCTTCATCTGATCGCCGATCGGATTACCCGATGATTGATTGGTCATGGTCTGAATCGTATTGATCAGGGTCGCTTGGTTCGCGGCGGTCATGTCTTTGATCTCTTCCATTATTTTGCCGCCGCCGGCAGCGTATTTCATTGCGCCGAAACGGACCCCGCTCGTGTTAGTGATCAGATTGGTCAAAACTGTCTTCATGATGTCGATCTTCGGTTGGTTCGTTCCGCAGGTAGTGCAAAGGGTATAGTTGAGGTAGTTTCCGTAATAGAGGCTGACGGCTGTTCCGCCGATCGTGCCGTTCCAATAGCCTCCGGTCGATAGGGCCGTTCGCGCAGCGCCTGGCGCCGCCGGGGAATCGGCGTCCGGCACCTGAGCAATGCTGTTTTTATAGACCAGATAACATGGCGGGGAGCCAGGTTTACAGAGGGGGGTTGAGTTCACATATTTATAAACTTTGGTCGTATCGTAATTGGGCGTGCTAGTTGGATATGTGGTGCCGGCAGCGTAAGGCTCCGATTTAATGGGTATGTCCATATTGGTGGCGCTGGTGATGGCGAGCATCACGTTGGGCTTTACATTAGCGCCGAAAATGTCGCTGTCATCGGCTAGCGCCTGCGGCAGGTGCCCGCCGAAGATAAGAGATACGATCAAGAACCATGCACTGGCTTTTTTCATATTCACCTCATTGCGGCACTGGGCCGTATTTGACTTGAGCCTCGACTTCGCGCGCCGAGGCGAGAGGGCCTAAGCCCGTCACGTTTAGCTGGTATTGATAAAAAGCGTACCCCACCTGGTTGTAGCCTGTCCCTTGAGCGAGATTGTAGCCGGGGTCGGACGTAATGCCGTAAAGCTTCGATGGCTGGGGGGTCGTGCAATTATTGGTTGCGGCGAGGCTGCCTCCGCAATACGTCAATGTCCCGCTTGGGGTAGCTAGGATAGTTTGAGGAATTGTTATCGGATTGAGTCCTACTCGCGCAATTCCGTCGCTGACTCCGGCATCCGCAGCATAGAAGGCCTGAGTGCCGGCCTTATAATTAGCGCTGACGCGAAGATCGATACTGCTGAAGAACATGCCCGCGGCCGTAATCGTTAGGATAATCACCATGAGCATGATCACGACGAC
This sequence comes from Candidatus Binatia bacterium, assembly GCA_036504975.1. NCBI lineage: Bacteria > Candidatus Binatota > Binatia (SeqCode) > Binatia bacterium. Next base: position 35,837 of record DASXUF010000005.1, read on the forward strand.
GAGCGACACGCCGCGCTCGGAGCGCAAGGTTCGCATAGCGATCTTTAGTCTAGACCCGATGAGTTCAACTTCACCCATTATCGTCTTCAGGATCCCTTTCTTTGTGCCTCCACCATTCAAAGAGCAATCAAAAACGATTGCGTAAGTCGATGGTGGAATTCATAGTGATAGTTTGCTGGCCATTAAATTGAGTATCGGTGCTTTTGGATCTGACGGTAAGCAAGACGGACACTCTCTTGATATTGGCCGCAACTGCAGTCTCAGCTCCGTTGACATCGAAATACTTGAATTCGAAAACTATGATGTTGCCATCTGTCATAGTCGCAGGACCATTCCCATCTGTTCTCGATATATTTAACGAGACAGGATCGTGCGTGTAAGTAATATCTTCTCCTGGATCTGCACAGTCACCATCTGCGGTATAGTCGTAAACAAAACGGATGCTGTTAATACTGAAGGCCACGATCCCGTTGGCAGGATTGCCGCCGCATGGTATTTGACTCGGGAAATATCCCGAGTTTCTGATCTCACGCACCATCATATCGAGCGCAACACGCGCGTACTCCTGGGCCTCCATCCGGTGCTCCTGCACTTTGACGGTATGCGCCTGTACCCGGAAGACGCTATAGACCGCTCCTAGGACGATGAGGCTGAGACCCATAGCCACTAACAGCTCGACGAGCGTAAATCCTTTTTGATTTCTCAAGCTCATGGGTTTGGTCGACTGAAGGTTTAGAATTCGATCCGGCATCTTTTCTGCGCAGTTGTTAATTTGCCGAAGTGACCGTCAGATTATGGATCGTATAGTCCGTCCAATCTATCTTCGTTTCGATCAAGTTAGCCCCCCCGACAAGAGGCGAAGCGGGCGTTATTCTCCAACTCCGACTGAATGCCCCACCGGCGAGGTTGCTCTCTGAGCAGCCGAGAGAAGTATACTGGGGACAGGCAGCCATAACGGCATTAAAGGCTGTCGCGTTCATTGCTTTGAGCTGCTCGAGCCTGTCCTGAGCTAAATTGGCTGCAACCGTATGGTTTTCGCTCGTCTTGTTGGCTCTCGTGATCGTTATCGCGCCGACAGCTAGGCCCAAAATGGCGACAGAAAAGATACCCATTGCCACTAGGACCTCGATCATCGAGAAGCCTGCGCGCGATGCCAGCGGTTTGAAGAATGATAATTTGGCAATCATCTATCAGTCCTAGCTATTGGGTCAAAACTCTACCGGCCGCGTTGACCGTGACCGTTCTGTTAACACCGTTGTTTGTCAGCGTAATGGTGGTGACGGTAGCAGCACCGACGGTAGTGAACGTAGGGTTTGCAGGCACCACCGCAATCGTCGTTCCAGGATAAAGTTGGGTGAAATCCCGCGAGTCGGCCCCGAAATTATAGCTCGTCGGCGGCGTAAATGTTACGGTTACCGGAACGCGCTGAGAGATCGCTCTCATTCTTGCAAGTTGCAGGTCGGTCGCCACTTGCCGGGCAGCAGACGCAAGCCGAATGCCCGGAAGTAGAGCGTAAAATCTGGGGACCGCAATACCCATAAGAATCCCTGCAACCCCCATAGCAACAAGCAACTCGATGAGAGTAAATCCACTAACTTTTTGGGCATATTTTTGCAAATTCATAACGTACCTGTGGGACGGATGCTGAGCTAGAAGTGTGCCAACCGGGAAGAAATGGGACAGACGACCGAACTACCTAAAAATCCAAGGTTTTTCTAGAAGGCTAGACGACGAACCGAGGTTTTAAGAGATAAATTCGGTGACAAATTGCGTCAGGATAACAAAATGCGTACTGAAATCATCCATCCGGCAGATAAAAATGAACGACTTCCCTACCGAAGAAAAGGTATATAACCGCTCCCAAGCAGAGAAACGGCGCGAACGGCAAGGCGTACTTGCCGCCTGCTCCGGCTTTGACCATCAGGATTACTCCGATGACGGAACCGGTGAGAGATGCAAAAAACAACGTTAAGGGAATCGCCGGCCAGCCTAAGAAGGCTCCGATCATGGCCAGCAACTTCACATCTCCTCCTCCCATTCCCTCAGTCCCAGTAAACAGCTCATACAGCCAAGCTACCAGCAACAGAAACCCGCCGCCGGCCAAAATACCGAGCAGAGAATTGAGCGGGGACGGTGGGATAGAAAGGTAACCCGTAGGCCATGGATACTGAAAAAACGAGGCGATCAGGCCTACACCGATTCCCGGCAGGCTGATCACATCCGGAACGATCCTTACATCAAGATCGATGAATGAGATGACAATAAGAGCGGCGACAAAGACAAGGTTAACGAAAAAACCCAAGCTCAGACCAAAGCGAAACAGCAGAGCCGCGGTCAAGACACCCATCAAAAACTCGACGAAAAAGTAGCGCGGCGAAATTCTTTCGTTGCAGAAGCGACATCGGCCGCGCAAAAACAGATAACTGATCAACGGAATATTGTCATAGAAGGGAATAGGCGCCGTGCAGTTAGGGCAG
>DASXUF010000006.1 GCA_036504975.1 Candidatus Binatia bacterium
ATGGAAGAGGCGGTGGACGGCGACTATCAGAAATATTCCGTCGAGCCCGGGAGCTACACGCGAAAACATTTCTTCGGCAAATATCCGGAGCTGCTCGAGCTGGTCAACGACATGACCGACGACCAGATCCGCAAGCTGCTCCGCGGCGGGCACGATCCGCAAAAAGTTTACGCGGCGTACAAGGCCGCGGTCGAACACAAGGGGGCGCCCACGGTGATTCTCGCCAAGACCGTCAAGGGTTACGGCCTGGGCGAGGCGGGAGAAGGAAGAAACATCACGCACCAGCAAAAACAGTTGAACGAGAAAGAGCTGAGAGAGTTCCGCACCCGTTTCGATATTCCGCTGAAAGACGAAGAGGTCGTCGAGACGCCTTTTTACCGCCCGCCGCAGGACAGCCGCGAGACCAAATATCTCCTCGAGCGCAGAAAAAGCCTCGGCGGCTTTGTGCCGAAGCGGCGCGCCAGGTCGGAGCCGCTGGAGATTCCGCCCGAGGATTTCTTCGAAGAGTTCCTGAAAGACTCGGGCCAGCTCGAAGCCTCGACGACGATGTCTTTCGTCCGCCTGCTCGCCAAGCTTCTGAGATACCCTGTGACCGGCAAGCGGGTGGTGCCGATCATCCCCGACGAAGCCAGAACATTCGGCATGGACGCCCTGTTTCGTCAGGTCGGCATCTATTCGCCCAAAGGCCAACTCTACGAGCCGGTGGACCGCGAGACGCTCCTCTACTATCAGGAGGCCAAAGACGGCCAGATTCTCGAAGAAGGAATCACCGAAGCCGGCTCGATATCTTCTTTCATCGCCGCCGGTACGACCTACGGCAATCTCGGTTTTTCCATGATCCCGTTTTACATTTTTTATTCCATGTTCGGCTTCCAGCGCGTCGGCGACCTGATGTGGGCGGCGGCCGACAGCAAGGCGAAAGGATTTCTCCTCGGCGCCACCGCGGGGAGAACGACGCTGAACGGCGAGGGCCTGCAACACCAGGACGGTCAGAGCCATATTCTGGCGAGCGCGGTGCCGACTCTTCTCGCCTACGATCCCGCGTTCGCGTATGAAGTCGCCGTGATTATTCGCGACGGCATGGAGCGCATGTACCAGAAGAACGAAGAAGTGTTTTATTACCTCACGCTCTACAACGAAAATTACCCGATGCCGGCGATGTCCGAGGGCGCCGAAGAAGGCGTCCTGAAAGGCCTTTACAGATTTCGCCGCGGCGGCGAGCGCGCCAAGCACAAGGCGCATATCCTCGGCAGCGGGCCGATTCTTCGCGAGGCGCTGCGCGCGCAGGAGATTTTGGCGGAGAAGTACGACGTCTCGGCGGATGTCTGGAGCGCGACGAGTTATAAGCTCCTCCGGGGCGAAGCGCTCCAAACCAGGCGATGGAACATGCTCCATCCGACGGAGCCGCCGAAAAAATCCTACGTCGAATCTCTGCTCGAGAAAGAAAAAGGCGCTTTTGTGGCGGTGTCGGATTATATGAAGATCGTTCCCGATCAGATCGCTCCGTGGGTGCCGGGCGGGCTCTTGTCGCTCGGCACGGACGGATTCGGCAGGAGCGATACGCGTCCGCGCCTCAGACGTTACTTCGGAGTGGACGCGGAGATGACGGTCCTGGCTACGCTGTACGCGCTTTATCAAAAAGGCGCGGTAGCGGGACAGATCGTAGAGCGGGCGATCAAGGATCTGGGCGTGGACCCGGAGAAGGCCTCTCCATTCTACCTTTAACCTGCACAGACCGGCAGGCCGAGGGTAAGAAGACCCGAAAGGACGATAATCACGCACTCTTTGCGTCCTCGCGCCTTGGCGCGAGACATCCTAAAATTCGAAATTCGAAGTCCCAAATCCGAGACTGTTTGGAGGTTAGTCATTTGAAATTGTTTCGAGCTTCGGATTTAGTGTTTGGAATTTAAACAGTCTGTTCATCGCGCAAAGACGCCCTTCGATGGACTCAGGGTGGTGAGCATAGTCGAACCACAAAGCGCGCCAAGGTAACCGGAGAACGCGGGCTAACGAATTGACATGGACATACGAGTTCCTCGGCTGGCCGAAGGCGTCGAGTCAGCCACCGTCGCCAACATTCTCGTCTCACCCGGAGACCGGATCGAAAAAGACCAGGTGATTCTGGAGTTGGAAACGGAAAAGGCGGTGGGACCCATCCCGTCTCCCGTTACCGGCCAGGTCGCAAAGATCCACGTCAAGCCGGGCGATGAAGTCAACGTCGGGCAGGCGTTGATCACGCTGACGCAGGAAGGCGCCGCCGAAAAGGCCGCGCCGGCGGAAAAGAAAGCCCGGCCGGCGGGGGAACAGAAAACGCCGGCGCGAGCAGCGCCGGAACCGCCAACAACCTCCGCGCCGGAAAAGCGCCCGACGGAAGAATACCAATACCAATCCGCCGCCGGCGTTCCTCCGCCGGCTTCTCCTTCGGTGAGAAAAATCGCTCGCGAGCTAGGCATCGATCTCTCTCGCGTCAAAGGCAGCGAGCAAGGCGGAAGAATCAGCGTCGCCGACCTCAAAAGCTATATCGAGCAGCTCCAACAGAGAGCCCCCGCGCCGGCGCCCGCGGTCGAGCAGCCGGCGAAAGCCGCTCCCCAGGCCGTGGATTTCTCGCGCTGGGGTCCGATACAAAAGAAACCGCTTTCGTCCGTCCGGCGTACGATCGGCCAGCGCATGTACCATTCATGGACCACAATTCCGCACGTCACCCAGTTCGAAGACGTCGATATCACGAACGTGACGAAGCTGAGAAAAGAAATCGGCTCGGCGCTGCCGAAGGGGAAGCACCTGACGTTGACACCGTTCGTGCTCAAGGCGGTGGTCGCGGCCTTGAAAAAGTTTCCGGTCTTCAATTCCAGTCTCGACGAGGCCAGCGGAGAGGTGGTTTTCAAAAATTATTTTCATATCGGCGTCGCCGTCGATACCGAAGCGGGGCTGATCGTTCCGGTTTTGCGGGACGCGGATAAAAAAAGCCTGGCCGAATTGTCTCAGGAACTGAATGACCTGGTCGAAAGAACCAGGAAACGAAAAGTCTCTCTGGAAGAGCTTCAGGGCGGAAGTTTCACGATCTCCAATCAAGGCGGCATCGGCGGCGGCCACTTCTCGCCGATCATCAACAAGCCGGAGGTGGCGATTTTAGGGATCGGCAGGTCGACGTTGAAGCCCGTGGTCAAAGATGGAAAGATCGAAGCGCGCCCGATCCTGCCGATCGCGCTTTCCTACGACCATCGGGTGATGGACGGGGCGGATGCGGTGCGCTTTATCATGGATGTAATTGCAACGCTGGAGAATTTTCCCGAGCAGGAGCTGAAGAGGTAGTCGGAATGGAGCCGATCAAGACCGATATCGCGGTTGTGGGCGGCGGTCCGGGCGGTTACGCCGCGGCCTTCTACGCCGCCGACAAGGGAAAGAAAGTGATTTTGGTGGAACGGGAAAAGCGCCTGGGCGGAGTGTGCTTACATTGCGGCTGCATCCCGTCCAAGGCATTGCTCCACGCCACCGAGCTGGTTCGGGAGACGGAAGCTTCCGGCGAGCGAGGAATCGTCTTCGGCCAGCCGAAGGTGAATCTCGACAAGCTGCGCGCGTGGAAAAATTCCATGGTCGAAAAGCTGGCTCAGGGATTGAGCGGGCTCTGTGAAAAGCGTGGCGTCGAATTCTTGCATGGGCGCGGCCACTTCGAAGATTCCAGGACGCTCAGAGTGGAAACTTCGAAGGGACAGAAATTCATCGGCTACGACCAAGCCATTATCGCCGTGGGGAGCAGGCCGGCGATCCCGCAGGCGTTCGATCTCGGCAACAAGCGGATCATGACTTCGACGGAGGCGCTGGAGGTCGAAGAAATCCCGAAGAATCTTCTGGTTGTCGGCGGCGGCTACATCGGGATGGAGCTCGGGACGGTTTACGCGACGCTCGGAAGCAGCGTGGTCGTAACGGAGGCGCTGAGCTCGATTCTTATCGGAGTCGATTCCGACCTCGCCCGCCCGGTCATGCGTTACGCCGAAAAAGCCTTCAAAGAGGTGCGCCTGAACACCAAGGTCGGCAAGATGGCGACCAGTGGCAAGCAAATCAAAGTCACCCTCTCGGCAAACGGAAAACAAAAAGAAGAGACGTACGACCGGGTTTTGGTCTCCGTCGGCCGCATTCCCAACTGCAAGGACCTCGGCCTGGAAAATACCAAGGTCGCCGTGGACGACAAAGGATTCATTCAAGTGAATTCCGAGATGCAGACCGCCGACCCTGCGATCTACGCGATCGGTGACGTTGTCGGCGGCGCGCTGCTGGCGCATAAAGCGTCGAAAGAAGCGCGCGTCGCCGTGGAGACGATCCTCGGGGAGTCCAGCACAATCGAAAATGTTGTTATCCCCGCGGTCGTGTTTACGGATCCTGAGCTCGCATGGTGCGGCCTGACGGAGACGGAGGCCAAAGCGAAGGGCATCCATGTTCAGGTGGCGCGGTTTCCGTGGGCCGCTTCGGGACGCGCCATGACGTTGGACCGGCCTGACGGCCTCACCAAGCTCATCATCGAGCCGGAGAGCGAGCGCATCCTCGGCGTCGGCATCGTCGGCGCGCGCGCCGGCGAGCTGATCAGCGAAGGCGTTCTCGCCGTAGAGATGGGCGCGACCGCGCGCGACCTGGCCGAGTCGGTACACCCGCATCCCACTCTGTCCGAAACTTTAATGGAAGCGGCGGAAGTCTTTTACGGTTATCCGACGCACACGTTCGCGCAGAAGAAGCGCACGCCGCTGCCGTGATGCTTCGACGCTTGATAAACAGATACTGGGAACCATGAGCTACCCAATCAAATCGAAGTTGAGTTCAGATTGTTCCTTCTCCCCTTGCGGGAGAAGGTAAGGATGAGGGGTGCGTTCGATCTTCACCCTCACCCTTCCCTCTCCCATCAAGGGAGAGGGGAAGATTTTCTTTGAAAAGGCAATCAATATCGCGGAAGCAGCATGAGCAC
>DASXUF010000007.1 GCA_036504975.1 Candidatus Binatia bacterium
GTCTGCCGCAAGATCCGCGAAAATCCGGAAACCGGGATTCTTCCCGTGGTGATGGTGACGGCGCTCGATCCGAGCGAAGAGCGGATCAAAGGACTTGACGCGGGCGCGGATGATTTTCTCACCAAGCCCATCAACCAGCCCGAACTCCTTGCGCGCGTCCGCTCGCTTCTGCGGATCAAGCAGCTCTATGACACGATTCAGACGCAAGCCGCGCAGCTCGCTGACTGGAACAATAATCTAGAGCGTCGCGTTGAGGAGCAAGTGGGGCAGCTTGAACGTCTCGGACGGCTGAAGCGCTTCTTTTCGCCGCAACTCGTCGAGCTCATCGTGGCGGGGGGAGCTGATGATCCGCTCAAGACTCACCGTAGCGAAATTACGGTGGTCTTTCTCGATCTTCGAGGCTTTACATCGTTTGCGGAGACGGTAGAGCCCGAGGAGGTGATGGGTGTCCTGCGCGAGTACCACGCGGAGATGGGCAAGCTGATTTTAGAGCATGAAGGAACTCTGGAGCGCTTCACCGGCGACGGCATGATGATTTTCTTCAACGATCCGGTGCCGGTGGCGAACGCGGCGGAGCGGGCGATTCGGATGGCGTTGGCGATGAGGGATCGTGTCGCGGAACTGGCCGTCACGTGGCGTAAGCGGGGCTACGATCTCGATTTGGGCGTCGGCATCGCGCAGGGCTACGCCACGATCGGCGGCATCGGCTTCGAGGGCCGCTGGGACTATGGCGCCATAGGCACGGTGACCAATCTCGCCTCTCGCCTCTGCGGCGAAGCGAAGCGGGCCCAGATTGTAGTCTCAAAGCGCTTGCTGGCAACTTTAGAAGATCTGGTGGAAGCAGAGCCTATCGGAGAGCTGGCTCTGAAAGGTTTTCTCCGCCCCGTGACCGCCTACAACGTTCTGCGTCTAAGAACGGGGTGAGGGCCTTAGCGGGCTTGGCGTCTTGGCGCGAGAAAAGAAAGAGGAGAACTAGGCTCGCGCAAAGACGCAAAGGGCGCCAAGGAAAGGGGTTACCACGGGATCAGGAATTTGAGCCACGGCGCGGGCCAGGGGACGTGAAGCACTTCCTCGAAGACGCCGTAAAGAAAACCCCAGGTTCCACCCGCTAGAAGTATCGCCGTTATCCAGGCGCCGCCGTAGAGTTTCGTGTAGAGGAAAACAAAAATCGGCAGCGCCGCTTGAAAGCCGATCAAGTGAATCGCCAAAAAAAGCCCCCACAGCCAGGCCCAGATCTCGAGACTGCCCCAGCGGCCCTCATGTTCGAGAGCGGTTGTCTCATAAGTAGGCCGAGCGGCCCGCTCGGCGCCGGCGCTGAGCGCTTTGAAATCCATGACAATCTGAGAGAGTGCCAGCACTATGCCGATACTTCCCAGAAAAAGAATCACGATGGACGCTCTGACGGGCCAATCTTTGGCGACAAAAAGCGCCCCGGCGACGACGAAGCCCATGAAGGCCGTAAAGACAAAACTTTCAGTTCCGCGAGACATTAGACCTCGGCCGGCGCCATCTCGGCGGCGCGTTTATGTTTTCGCCCGGTGACGATCGGATAGACGACGGAAACGATCAACAGCACGATCAACCCGATCACCATCGGGCGCGTGAGCCACTCGAAGCCGTAGCGCGTGTAGGAGAGCCAGAGGTACATCTCCATCTTCTCGCCGAGCACCAGGCCCAGGAGCAAAGCCGGCCGCGGCCAGCCGTGGCGCCGCATGAAAAAACCGAGCGTGGAGAAAATCATGAGCGCGGCAAGATCGTAACTGTGAAAGTTGGCCGCGAATGCGCCGATGAAGACGAACGCTACGATCGGCGGAACGATGGCATAGAACGGGAGAAAACAGAGTTTGGCGATCGGCTTGGCGAAAAGCATGCACACGGCGGTGGCGAGGATATTCGCGATGCAGAGCGTCCAGATCACCGCGAAGGTCAGGTTCAACTGGCTCGTCAACATGTCCGGGCCCGGCTTGATTCCGACCGCGATGAAGGCCGTTAGAACCAGCGCGGTGGAAGTGCCGCCGGGAATGCCGAAGGCGAGAGTCGGGATGTAATCGCCGCCTTCCTTGGCGTTGTTGGCGCCTTCCGACGCTATCACGCCGCGGACGTCGCCTTTGCCGAAGTTCTCGCGGTTTTTTTCCGTTTGCACCGCGTGCGCGTAGGCGAACCAATCCGCGACCGAGCTGCCGAGGCCGGGGAGAAATCCCACCCACGCGCCGACGATAGAAGTGCGGATGAGCAGCCACCAGTGGCGGAACACGTCGAGAATGCCTTCCCAATAGCCGTGGCCGAATTCCTCCGCCTTGGCGATGCTGGTCTTGCGGCTCGCGAGGTCGATCACTTCCGGGATGCCGAAAAGACCCAAAGCGACCAGAACGAGATCGACGCCCTCCCACAGATACGAGACGTTGAAAGCGTAGCGCTCGATGCCGGATTTCGCATCCAGCCCTACCGTGGCGATCAGAACGCCGACGATGCCGGCGAGCAGTCCTTTGATCGGCGCGTTGCCGCTCAAAATGCCGACCATGCTGACGCCCCAAAGCGTGAGGATAAAAAATTCCGGCGAGCTGAAGGCGAGGACGATGGGCCTAAGCACGGGCAAAGAAGCGAATAGCACCAGCGCGCCGAAGAGACCGCCCAAAAGCGAAGCGACGAACGACGCGCTGAGCGCTCGCGCGGCTTCGCCCCGCTTCGCCATCGGATAGCCGTCCAAGATAGTCGCCTGCGAGCCCGAGCTTCCCGGAACCGAGATGAGGATCGAAGTAAAGGCGCTGGCGGTATTTCCCACCGCGTCCATTCCGACGAGAAGCGCGATGACCAGAAGGGGATCCTTCATCGTCATGACGAAGGGGAGCATGATCGCCAGCGTGCTCGGGCCGCCGATCCCCGGCAGGAATCCGACGAGGCTGCCGATCAGAACCCCCAGGCACATAAATGCCAGCGCCTCGGGCTGGAGCACGCCGACGAGGCCTTCTAACGCCGCTTCGATCACTCCGTCATCTCCTCCGTTTTATTTCGAGACCTTCGTGGTTAAAATCTTCTCACCACGAAGAGCACAGCGCGGCAAAGCCGCAATCGTTATTTCACCACAGAGGCACACAGAGTTCGCAGAGTTCGGAGTATTTTTTAATCAAAAACTTTTTACTCCGCGCCCTCCGCGCCTCTGCGGTGAGTTCTCTTCTGGATCGATACAATCAGAACAGCCATTTGAAAAATTTGCGCAAACCGCGAAAGCTTTCAGGCATAGTATTACGAAGCACACGAAGCTAATTTCTCTTGGCGCTCTTCGCGCCTTTGCGCGAGATTACCCTCTCCCTCGCCCTCTCCCGCACGCGGGAGAGGAAAGGGTGAGGGTGGCCAAATCCTATTTCTGGTCGCCGACCGGCAAGTTATACTTCAGGCGCATCTTGGTGATGAAATCTTTCGCTTCTTTGGGAATCGCGATGTGCTCGCGAATCACAGCGGTGATTTTTTCCGCCGTGTGCGGTTTCCAGCCGTCGCCGAAAAATTTATCTCCTTCTTTGTCGACTTCGGGATCTTTCATGGCCTTGTCAAAGGCCTCGCGCAATATCTTCACCAGATTATCCGGCGTGCCTTCGGGCGCCATCATGAACTTATCCAGCTCCGCCGCGCCGGCCCAACCCTGATAGGCCTGCCAGGCCAGGCCGGTGGGCTTTTTTGCGCCCAAGGCCTCGATGAACGTGGGGACTTCCGGAAAATCCTTGCGGCGCTCGTCTTCTTCGGTCACCAGCACCTGCACGAATCCCTCGCGCTTCAAATCCTGGACCAGCTTGGCGTTCTGCGTCGCCCAAACGTCGATCTCTCCCTGGCGGATCGCGAGCTGCAGCTCCCGGCTTCCCGGATAGCCGTAGATCCAGCGCAGGTTCCAGCCGAGATATTCCGCGCCCCAAACCGTCATCGCGACCCAGGTGCGAATCCCGTCCGTGTCGCCGACGACGGCCGCCTTGGCGGTCTTGTCGGTGAGCTTGTGCCGCGCGTCGTTTCGAATCATGAGGAGACTGCCGGGGCGGGCGACGCCGCCGATGACTTTGAATTTTCTCGGATCGTACTTGATCGTCGGGCCGCCGCGGACGAAGTTGCCGACGCCGGAAGAGGAATCCTGCAACACCGTCAAACCGTCCGGCTTGGCCTCACTGGCGAAGTAATTGTTGGCGACGGTGCCGCCTCCTCCCGGCATGTTTTGCACGATCGTTTTGGGATTCCCCGGAATGTATTTCGATATAAAGCGCGATACAAGCCGCGCCGCCGTGTCGGTTCCGCCGCCGGGCCCGGAGGAGACGACGATTCTGATGACCTTGCCTTCGTAGTAAGGCGCTTCCGCGGCCGGGAGCGCGACTGCGGCGGCAACGATGGTCCCCAGCAGCATGCCAAGGAAAAGAAAACCTGGGATCTTTCGTCTCATGTAACTGCCCTCCTTCTCGAAGAAGCTAACCGTCGGAAATTGTCCAGGTCTGCAGTGCTCGGCGCTCTGCACCAGGCTCATTTGAGCCCCAACTCTTTATTGACCTCGCGCTGGAGGGAAAAATCGAAGACCGTCGCGGCGGGCACCGGCGCGGGGAGACCGATGGCCTGGGCGTCCATCTTGAGGTACTCACGGACTTCATCGTCGGTGGGGATTCCGTCCGTGGTAAAGGCCGGACGGGAGATGCGGTAGGTTTCCAGCGCGGTCGGCATGTCAACGCCCAGATATTTCACCAGGACTTCCGCGGTGCCGCGCTCGTTCTGGTGAAAATAGCGGTTGCCCTTGGCGCGGGCGCGCAGCATGCGCTTGACGAGGTCGCGCTGATCTTTCAGATTTTTGTCCGTTACGCCGAGGCCGTTTTGCAGGCTGGTGAACTCCTCCATCGCGTTGGCGAGGATGTTCAGCTTGAATTTATCGCGCGCGACGATCACGGTGGGCGGCGAGAGAATGCCGATCTGGATCGAGCCGGCGACCAGCGCCTGGAGCTGCGTCGGGACGTCGCCGGCCAGCACCACGGTCACGTCCTTATCCGGATCGAGTCCGGCGCGGCGCAGCATGCGGATACCGGCCGTGTGCTGGCTTCCTCCGAACGTCGTCGTGCCCGCGACCTTGCCCTTGAGATCGGCGAAATTTTTCAGCTCCGGCCGGGTGACGAGCCAGAAGAGCGGGCGTCTCAGGCTCACCGCCAGGACCTTGACCGGCACGCCGCGCGGGATGGCGCGCGTCGCGCTGCCGATCGAGCCGAGCGCGTGGACCTCGCCGGAAACGACCGCCGCGATCGCGACGGTAGCTCTGGTCTGCACGAGCTCGGGGTCGAGGCCTTCCTCGCGGAAAAAGCCGCGCTCCTGCGCGATGAAGAGATCGATCGACGCAATGCTCCGGCTCGAATAGGTGATCACGACGCGCTGGGGCGGCGTCTGCGAGCGGGCTTCGAACGGAAAAATAAGAGCGAAGAGGAAGAGGGGGATGAGAACCAAACCCGCCATACAGCGACCTAACAATAGGCCACATTCGTGACGGTCGTCAAGCGAGAGAAGGCGTCCCCTTAACGCCCTGTTCGCTTAGAGGCGTTGAGCATTTAATCGCTCTCCAGAGGGGGCGACCGGAAAATACAACCGAAAGGTCGTTCCGCCCGTCGGGCTACTCTCTACTTGAATAAGACCGTTGTGGCTTTTTACAATGCCGTACACCACCGCAAGCCCAAGGCCGGTCCCCTGACCGGTCTCTTTGGTCGTGAAGAAAGGCTCGAAGATTCGGCTCTGAACGTTTTCGTCCATTCCAGTGCCGGTGTCGCTGACCTCGATGCGCACGTACCGCTCCGCTTTCGCTTCCGGGTAGTCTTGCAGGGTTGTCCCGTCGACGGCTTCGGTCCTGAGCGTCAGTTTGCCGCCGTCCGGCATCGCGTCGCGAGCGTTAATGCAAAGATTCAAGAGCGCTTGATTGATTTGGCTCGGAGACGCCATAACCGGGGGAAGCTCACGGCCCAACTCCGGCGTCACTTCAATGGTTTTTCGAAAGGTTTGTCGGAGCAAACGCAGTAGTCCGTGGATCAGCGTATTGACGTCCGTCGGTTCCAGGCTCTCCTCTGTTTTCTTGCCAATGGTCAAAAGCTGCTGCACGAGCACGGCGCCCCGCCTGATCGCCTCATCGATGACATTGAGAGTTTCAGCAATTCGATCGCCCTTGCCGGCGTGCTCGCGGAGAACAGAAGCGTATCCCAGGATGATGTTGAGGATATTGTTAAAGTCGTGCGCGACTCCGGCGGCGAGCGTTCCGATGCTTTCCATTTTTTGCGCCTGACGAAGCTGCTCTTCGAGTTTTTGTCGTTCCTCGATGTCCTCGATAAGCGTGCGATTGGCCTGTTCCAACTCCGCGGTGCGCTCGGCCACTCTCGTCTCCAGTTCCTGAGTGAGCTTGTGCAGCGCTTGTTCCGCCTTTTTAGGCTCGGTGATATCGTCAATAGCCAGAAGTATCAGTTGGACCGCGTTCTCTTGTTTGTCATAGATCCTTCTGGCGCTGAGCGACATGATCCTTTGTCCGATAGAGGGAAACTCGTGCTCCACATCGAGGTTCTCAAAGCGCGCATCGCGGGGCAGGACTTCCTCCAGTAACTCGCGCAGCCTGGGAATATCCCACTGGTGATTCCCGACCTCGTAGATGAGACGACCCACCGTTTCCTCCCGCGCGACTCTAAAGGTCTCGAAAAAAGCGCGGTTGGCCGAAACGATGCTCAGGTCAGGACTCAGGACTATCAGGGATTCGCGAACCGTAGAAACGATGTTCTCAGCGTAGTCTTGGGCCTCCTTCAATCGGGTTACATCGGTAAACGTGAAGACCACTCCGTCAATCAGATTGTTCAGAGTGCGATAGGGAATCGAGCGCATCACGTGCCAGCGGCCATCCGAGGTTTGCACCTCTTTCTCAACCGGAACCAGGCTCTTAAGCACGTTGTCGGCGACCGATGTAAGGTCTACGTCAATTAAATTGTTTGAAATGTTGCTTACCGGACGGCCGAGATCCAAAGGGATCAAGTTCAGTAGCTTTGTCGCCGACGGCGTGAAACGCCGGACGCAAAATCCCGTATCCAAAAAAATCGTCCCGACTTCGGAGGAATTCAAAAAATTGGCCAAGTCGTCAGTGGTCCTGGACAGCTCTTCGATCTTATCGTTGAGCTGGTTGTTGACGGTGATTAACTCCTCATTAACGGATTGCATCTCCTCTTTTGAGGTTTCCAACTCTTCATTGGTCGATTGCAGCTCCTCGTTGATGGCCAGGACCTCCTCGTTGGCGGTCGTGAGTTCCTCATGGGTAGTTTGAAAGTCATCGATAGTGGTTTGGAGCTCGTCTCTTAACCTTGCGATCTCGGCTTCGAGCCGCTCGGTAAGATCATCGCGCCGGCCGATCTCGGTTTCCTCGACGCCGATGGGCGCATCCTTGACCGGCGCCGGCGCGTCCTCAAAGATAACGGCGAGCAATCTGTTGCCTGATTTGGGCTCTACGACGGGAGTTATGGTTACATCGGCAAAATAGTTGGAATCGTCCCGGCTGAAATCGAGGGCTCCGAGCTTGGCGGCATGGTTTTCGCGCGCCGCCTTTTGGGCTGCGAGGCGGACTTTCAGCGAATGTCTATCGTCGGTCATTTCAAACAAGTTCAGGCTGGCATCGCCGAAGGGGTGCTTCAGGTACTTATGGCTCTCGCCGTAGAAGTGCAGAATATTGCCATTCTCATCGATCAGGACAATACTCGCGTTAAAATGCTTCAAGAGCACCTGCTGGTTCAGATCCGACAATTTGACGGAAGGCCGCCTTTCCTGTCTAGACGGAAGGGCGGCCGGCGCGCCGGACCGCGTTGGAAAATTCGCGACCTCGACGGCGGCGGACGGCTTGCGGCGGAAAATCCGGAAGCTTCTGGAAACGGGCTCGAACGAGTCGCTCTGCTCGACGACGGTCTCGGACTTGCCCAGAAACAAGTATCCGTCCGGCTTGAGCGCAAACCCGAAAAGGCTCAGAATTTTTTTCTGCATTCCCGGCTCGATGTAGATCAGCAGGTTGCGACAACTGATCAAGTCCAATTTCATAAACGGCGGGTCCATGATCACGTTATGCGCGGCAAAGGTCATGACTTCCCGAATTTCTTTATTAATCTGATAAACGTGGTCTTTCTTGGTAAAGAACCGCGCCAGGCGCTCCTCCGACACGTCGGCGCTGATGCTTTCGGGATATATGCCCTCACGGGCGCATTTCAGCGCGTCATGATCGATGTCCGACGCGAAGACCTGTATGGGAGATCTCTTCCTGCTCCGAGCGCTTTCCTCCATGAGCAACATGGCGATGGAATAGGCCTCCTCGCCGGTCGCGCAACCCGTAACCCACACGCGCAGGGCACGGTCACTGTTCCCTTCTTGAACCAGCGGCTTGATGACCTTGTTGGCGAGCTCCGCAAATGCCTCCGGATCCCGGAAGAAGCTCGTGACGCTGATCAGCATGTCCTTCGAAAGGCTCGCGAGCTCGTCGGGGTCTTGGAGGAGAAAGCGGTAATATTCGGAAAAATTTCCGATGCGGTGGAGCCCCATGCGGCGCGCGACGCGGCGCTGGAGCGTCGAGTTCTTGTAAAAACGAAAGTCGTTTTTGGTCTGACTTCCCAGCAAATAGATAATCGAACCGAGATGGTCCCGTCCGCCTTCGCTATCGGCGTCCGTGGGTTCGACGGGGGATTGTCGCACGTACTGAAGAAGCGCGTCGGGTATTTCCCCGACCGGCAGGACGCAATCGACCATTCCCGTCGCTATTGCGCTTTCGATCATGTTGCCGAACTGAGCGGTCTTGGGATCTTGAACCATTACTATGCCGCTCGCTCCCCGGATCTCTCTTATCCCCAATGTGCCGTCCGAGCCGCTGCCGGAAAAAAGCATGGCTACGGCCTTTTCATGTTGGTCCTGAGCAAGAGAGCGGAAGAAAAAATCGATCGGCATCCGGATACCGTCGCGCTTTACCGGCTCGGTCAGATGCAGCATGCCGTCTTTGACGAAGAGAAACTTATTAGGAGGAATCGTGTAAACGCAGTTGCGCCGAATCGGCGAGCGGTCTTCCGCCTGGACTACCGTCATGTCCGTGCATTTGGCCAAAAGGCTCGCCATGTAACTCATGTGGTCCGGGTCCAGGTGCTGCACCACGACAAAACCCAGGCCGCTATCCGCCGGCATCGCGGTAAAAAATTCTTTCAACGCGTCCAATCCACCGGCCGATGCGCCGATGCCGACTACCTGGATATTTGAACCTTCAGGATCCATGATTCTGCGTCATCGTGGAGAAACTGCGATCTTCCCTGCTCCTGAACGACAGATTTATATTTGGCCGTAACAGATTAGAATTTTTAGCAAAATAGCGCTTTCGGTCAACGCTAGGTGGTCACTTAAGTGACAATTTTGATGGGTGCAAAACTGAGACTTGTCCCTCCGGGGACAGACTTTATTGCGGTAAATAAGCTATTAAATACGAGCCGGGTAACAGGAGGAGGAATATGGAATCGCGAAGCGTTGTTGACCCAGAAAGTCTACGCAAGCTAAAGAGCTTCGACTGGTTGACGGCCGTTCAGTTGCAAAGTCTTGCGCAAAACATGGCGCTGACGAAAGTAAGAAAGAAAGATCCGATCTTTGCTCAAGGTGAGTCTGCCAATATGATATTTCTGGTTCTCTCAGGCACTGTAAGGCTGTCCGTCGTCAATCAAGAAAACAAACGGGTAGTTGTGACG